>JANLQZ010000035.1:0-4328 GCA_031368125.1 Betaproteobacteria bacterium | reverse complement strand
CAGCGGCAACGTGTTTGCCGACCTTGGCTTTGCGCCTGAAGAGGCCGCGCTGCTGCAGATGCGCGCCTACCTGATGAACGAGCTTCGCCAGGTGATCGAGGCCAGCGAGTGGACCCAGGTGGTGGCAGCGCGCGAGCTGGGCGTAAGCCAGTCGCGCGTCAGCGACCTGGTGCGCGGCAAGTGGCAGCAGTTCAGCCTGGACATGCTGGTGACGCTGGCTGTGCGCGCTGGCAGGCGCGTCAACATAGAGCTGCTGGCGGCCTGATCAACGTGGGTTTGTCGGATTGACGCGTTTGATCGCACCGGGGAATTCGATTCGCAGTGGGCGGGACATGAGCGGAGACTGCGCGGGGTGGAGGCAGAAGGCAAGACCTGACCCCGTCTTCCGCGGGGTGAAGGCAAAAGGCAAGACCTGACCCCGTATTCCGTGACCCCGTCTTCCGACCCCGTCTTTCGGACCCCGTCTTTCGGACCCCGTCTTCCGTGGTGTCATTTTCTCTCTCAAGATTCCTACAGTACTTCTCGCGCAAGTTTGATCGAAAAAAAAGCGCCCGAAGGCGCCGATTCGAAAGCCGACATCCAGTTCATAATCAGAATTTGGCGGTTGCGCCCATGAAGACTGATCGGCCGAAGACGTCGTAGTAGCCAGGAATCGTGTCAAGTGCCTGAGTGCCAGAGTAGCCCGATGCGAAGATCGGCGGCTTCTTGTCGAAGAGGTTGGTCACGCCTGCATACAACTCGACGCCCTTGCTCGCACCATAGCTCACGCGCACATTGTGGTAGGTGTGTGAACCTATTTGGGCGAAGCCTGCGGTTGCCGAACCCACGCCCATGTCGGCGTTACCGACATGTCGAAGGTTCCAGTTGGCTTTGAAGGCACCCATCTTCCAGCCCACGTTCGCGCTGGCGGTGAAGCGGATGTAGCCTTGCAGTATCGTCGTGCCACCCGCCGAACCCAATAGTTCAACTGGATCCTCACCGACCAACGGCACGAAAGTGGCCTTGTCATAGACCGTGGCAAGCGCACCCACATTGAAGTCGCCGAAGCGGCTTGTCTTGAAACTGTAGCTGGCATCGATATCCACACCGGAGATATCCAGTGACGCGACGTTCTGCAACTGTTCGTTGACCGACTTCAATACATACGTCGCGCCGGGAAGCAGCGGGTGCGTACCGCGAGTCTTGGATTCGCACAGCAGGCGATTGGGCGTGTCATAACACAGGTTAATGGCTGTGCCGCGATCAACTGTCGCGATCTGATCTTTCACCTTGATGGTGAAACGGTCGATCGCAAGGGAGAAACCGCTTAACATCTTTGGCGTGAACACCAGACCGTAGGTCAGTGTCGTACCGACCTCGGGATTCAGATTGGCATTGCCGCCAGAGAGTCCTTCGACGCTCTGCTCGATGATCTGGCCGGGGTTGTAGTCGGCCGGCACACCATCGGTGGCGCAATTGACTGCGCGTATCGGGTTGGCATTTCGACGTGACGCAGTGCAGGGGTCGTTTACCACCCCGAAGGTCTGGCCGATGCCCGACAGTTCGCCCGGCGACGGTGTACGGACGGAGCGGGCTTTCTTGGCCCGAAAGCGCAGGCCGTCGGTAGGCTCCCATTCGCCGCCGAAAGACCAGGTGTCGTAGCTCTTGCTGGCGCTGGTGGAATGACGATAAGCGCCTTCGGCGTTCAGCAGTTTTATGAAAGGCTTGTTCGCCAGTAACGGGACCAATATTTCACCAAAGACCTCCTGCGTTTTTATATTGACGTAGTCGGTGTCGCTGATCTTATTGCCAGTAACGGTGCCCAGATTGATCTGGGTATCATGGTCCAGACCGCCGTACAGTGTGCGATATTCGGCACCTAGGACTGTGCGCACCGGGCCAGCGGGCAGTTTGAATGGCGAACCGGTGAGGGAAACAATGCTGTCGTTGATGCTCTGTTTGCCGTTAGAGGAAGTTTGCTGCACCAGGTATTTGGACATTTCCGGCGTATATTTCCCGGCAAACGGATTGACCGGTACACAGCCCAGAGCGCGAGCGGTGGCGCTGACGCATTGGTACTTGCCTGAACCTGGCGCGGTTTCTTCAACGCGCAGACCCTCATACAACTTGTCCACGCCGACCGAGCCGTCGGTGCCAAGATTGACCGTTGTTCGCCCATATGTGTGGGTGGCTTCCCATTGCCAGTCTGTGCCTAGGCCCATGAGGCTTTCGAACTCGCCCTTTACGCCGAAAACCGTGCGCACCATGTCGCGATCACTTGTGGCGCCACGATTGCCGCCGACAGTATCCGCCGAGAACCGCTGCCACCAAGTCATTTCAGTCGCGCGGTTGGCTACCATGGCGGCACGTAGCGCCGCAGGAATGAACGGGTTGTTCAGTGGGATGGTAGCTTCAGTGACGCCACCGATCTTATTTGTATGGGACTGAAATGGATTGCCTTCAAACTTTGAATTGATCGACGTCGAGGCAAAGTTGAACTCGCCGAATGCAGTAACGTTCTTGCCCAAAGTGTACTCGACATCGCCGGCCATCACGACGCGCTTTGTCGGTATGGCCAAGTCGCGCTGAGCATTGCGGTTGTAGCCGTCAATTGCTGTTGCGAACGGGATCAGCGCCCCATTGGCATCGGTGAAGCTGCCGTTGCGTTGCGTGTAACTTTTGCCGTCGCCCGGGAAAAAGCGGCCGGCCAGTGGCACGCCGGAGCGGGCGCGCGGGCCCTTTCGGAAGTCGTCCGGAGCGGGCCAGAATATATCGTCATTGCAAAATTCGCGATCCGCACAGCTGACATGACCGTCCTTGTGGAACTCCATTGTCAGCAGTGCGCGACCGGCGTCACCGAGCCTGCCGCCCATCATGATGTGTGCCTGGGTGCTCTTGTTGTCGCCCGCAGAGGTCTCGCCGTACTGCACGCCAACTTCGACGCCTTGAAAGTTCTTCTTGGTAATGATGTTGACGACACCTGCCATCGCGTCGGCACCGTAAATGGCAGAACTGCCCCCGGTGATGGTTTCTATGCGCTCTATGTTGGCAAACGGTATCGAATTGAAGTCAACACCCCCGCTGGTGCTTGTGCCGCCGGGAACACGGCGGCCGTTGATCAGCGTCAGAGTCGATTGCGAGCCTAGGTTGCGAAGGTTTGTTCGTTGCAGCCCAGATGTCTCCACGCCAGAAAAGGTGGACTGCGTGCGTGAGGAGCCGAAAGACGGTGTGAACTGCGGCAACTGGGTGGCAAGGTCTGCAAAGTTGGTCAAGCCCAGATTACCCAAAGTCTCTTTGTTGACAGACATCACCGGGGTGCTGCCTTCAAGGTTCGGGCGGGCGATGCGCGAGCCGGTGACTTCCACTTGCTGCTGCGCTAACGACGGACTGGCTGCGGCGAACATGCCACCCGCGATAGCCAGCGTCAGGCCGGCACTGACTCTTGTTCTCTTCAACATAGACACTCCAGGAGTTGGCTTCGGATCGCAAAGCCGACGCAAGGACTGCGACGGCGTTTAGCGAGGATGTTTCTGCAATGTGATCGGCAGATGCGAAATTGTCAACGCAGGCGGTGCCGAAGCTTTGCCGGGAAAGCACTACTGTTGCATTTCCGCCAAGCCGGCTCGTCGACGAACAGCGCTTGGCGTCAAGACACTTCGCGCGCCCTTGGGTGGCGCCCTCGCGGGTGTAGTTTGGCGCGTAAGGGTGGGTGTGTTGCGAATTGCCAACACGGCAGTGCCTGGGTTTTAGTGAGCGATGCCTAGTCAGGTGGTTGGCCGCGCCAGCGGATGGTCACCAGTTGCTGGCTAGATCGTTGAAAGTGAAGAGGTTTTTGTCCGATCCAGGTGCATCGTCGGGCCGTTGCACAGCCCTTGTGCGTCGTGCGGGCAACTGGCAAGGGTTTCCACAAAAACGGCGATGTCGTGGCCGCCGTCACAATCCGGTCACATTCCGTCAACGCTTAGAAGCGTGCAGTTCACGAAGCTGCCGGTCAGGGCGTAGGGGTCGGGGTCGGGGTCGGGGTCTATCGATCAACCACCATTTTCAGAGGACTTTTCATGCACAAACCATCCAAGATCAGCGTCGCTGCAGCACTGGCGGTGGGCTGCCTAATGACGACCAGCGCGTTGGCCCAAGACGCTCAACGTGTCGAGATTACTGGCTCGTCGATCAAGCGTACTGACAGTGAGACGGCCCTGCCGGTGACGGTGATCACCCGTGATCAGATTGAAAAGTCTGGCGCTGTCAGTGTTGAGGAAATTCTGCATCGGGTGACTGCCAGTTCCGCTGCGTTTTCAGACAGTTCGCAGGGTGTGGGCTATGCCACATCGAATGCCAATTTGCGTGGA
>JANLQZ010000958.1:0-4806 GCA_031368125.1 Betaproteobacteria bacterium | reverse complement strand
GCCGCCCAGCCACGCAGTCGACGTGGCGCATGCCGCAGTTGGCCCGGATACGATTGCAAAGTTCCTCCTCACCTCCGGCTCCACCGGCCAGCCCAAGGCGGTGATCAACACGCAACGCATGCTGTGCAGCAACCAGCAGATGATCGCGCAGGCGCTGCCGTCGCTGGCCACGGCGCCGCCGGTGCTGGTGGATTGGCTGCCGTGGAACCATACCGCTGGAAGCAACCACAACCTGGGTCTCGTGCTGTACCACGGCGGCACGCTCTACATCGACGACGGCAAGCCCACACCCGCGCTGATGCACGAGACCCTGCGCAACCTGCGTGAGATCGCGCCCACGGTGTACTTCAACGTGCCCACGGGTTTTGAGGCGATTGCCAATGCGATGAAAACAGACGATGCACTGCGTAAAAACTTGCTCTCCCGTGTGCGCATGTTTTTCTACGCCGGTGCAGGCTTGGCCCAACCGATTTGGGACAGCCTGTACGAGTCCCAAGAACGCGAAATCGGCGAGCGCATCGTGATGAACACCGGCTTAGGGATGACCGAATCCGGCCCGTTCGGCATCTTCGTGACCAACCCCAATGTGAAGGCTGGCGATCTGGGCGTGCCGACTCCGGGGCTGGAACTCAAGCTGGTGCCGACCGAAGGCAAGGTCGAGGTGCGTTACCGCGGTCCCAACATCACGCCGGGCTACTGGCGCGCGCCCGAAGAAACCGCCGCGCATTTCGATGACGAGGGGTTCTTCTGCACCGGTGACGCGGTCAAGTGGATCGACGAATCCAATCCGCACCTGGGCCTCAAGTTCGACGGGCGTATCGCCGAAGACTTCAAACTCGCCACCGGCACCTTCGTCAGCGTCGGACCGCTGCGCGGCAAGATCATCGCGGCCGGGGCGCCCTACGTGCAGGACGCGGTGCTGACCGGTATCAACCTCAAGGAAGTCGGGGCATTGGTCTTCCCCACCGCGGCAATCCGGACTTTGGCCGGCCTGCCGGCCAGCGCCAGCATGCAGGAGGTGGTGCAGAACCCGGCGGTGCTGGCGCACTTCCAGCAACTGGTCGACACCCTTGCGAAAACCGCCACCGGTAGCGCCAACCGCATCGCACGGCTGCATGTCATGGCCGAGCCGCCGTCGATCGACAAGGGCGAAGTCACGGACAAGGGCTCGATCAACCAGCGCGCGGTGCTGAAACACCGCGACGCCGTTGTCAACGCGCTGCACGACGGGTCGCTGCCATGCACGATCCGGCCACGGGCCTGAGCGCGACCGGCCATGCGTTATTGCGGAGCTGCCGACATCGCCACCCCAGCCGTTGTATTTCTCGCCGGACATTCCCCCAATCAAGGAGACTTTTCATGACCACCCGCCGCCAATTCACCCACGCCACCGCCGGCCTTGCCGCGCTCGCCACGCTGGCACCTTTCGCCGCACGCGCCCAGTCGCTGGAACAGGTGAAGATCATCAACGGATTTCCGGCCGGCGGCACCGCCGACGCCACCAGCCGTCGGGTCGGTGACAAACTCGGCGGCTCCAGCTACACCCGGAATGCCGCGGTGGTGGAGAACAAGCCCGGCGCCGGCGGACGCATCGCGGTCGAGTCGGTCAAGAACGCGGCGCCGGACGGCGCCACCCTGCTGCTGACGCCTTACTCCTGTACCTCGATCTATCCGCACATTTACCGGAAGTTATCGTACGACCCGTTCAAGGACCTGGCCCCAGTGTCCATCGCCGCAATCATTCACCATGGCCTGGCCGTCGGCCCGATAGTTCCGGCCAGTGTCAAGTCAGTCAAGGACTACGTGGCCTGGGCCAAGGCCAACCCGGGCCAGGCCAGTTACGGTTCGCCCGCGGCCGGCTCGATCCCGCATTTCCTGGGTGCGCTGTTGTCGGGCTACACCAACACCCCGCTGACGCACGTTCCTTATCGCGGCTCCATCCCCGGCGTGGCCGATGTCGTCGGCGGCCAGCTGGCGTCGATGTTCACCCCGCATGGCGATTTCCTGGCCATGTACAAGGCCGGAAAACTGCGCATGCTGGCCACCTCCGGGCCGATGCGCAACCCGTTCTCGCCCGATGTGCCCACCTTCGCAGAGCAAGGTTTCCCGGACCTGACGGTCGAGGAGTGGTTCGGCTTCTATGCGCCCGCCAAAACGCCCGGCAACGTGATCGAGAACGCCAATGCCGCGATCAATGCCGCACTGCTCGACAAGGGCGTCGTCAATTCCCTGGGAACCTTCGGCCTGATTGCGCGCGGCTCCAGCGTGCGCGAAATGGACAAGAGCCAGCGCGACGCCTACTTCCGCTGGGGGCCGCTGGTAAAGCAGATCGGCTTCAGCGACGAGTCCTGATCCAGGCGCAGCGTCCATGCCGTACCGACCACCGCTCGACGACATCGGCATCCTCCTGCTCAAGGTCCTGGACGCGCCGTCGCGATTGCAGGCCATGCCGGCGCACGCGCAGACCGACGCGGGGTTGATGCGCCAGGTGCTGGACGAGGCCGGCAAGTTCGTGGCCCAGAGAATCGTCCCCCTGCAGCGCGACAGCGACGAGATCGGCTGCCGCTGGGAAGCGGGCCAGGTCACCACGCCACCTGGGTTCAAGCAAGCCTACCAGGCCTTCTGGCAGGCCGGGTGGCCGGCACTGGCCTGCGCCGCGCAGGACGGCGGGCAGGCGCTGCCGGTGGTGCTGGAGGCGATCCTGTACGAGATGCTGAGCGCCGGCTGCCACGGCTGGACCATGGCTCCGGGCCTGTTGCACGGCGCCTACGAGTGCTTGCGCCACCACGGCAGCGACGCGCTGAAATCCGGCTACCTCCCCAAGCTGGCCAGCGGTGAATGGCTCGCCACCATGTGCCTGACCGAAGCCCACGCCGGCAGCGACCTGGGGCTGGTGCGGACACGCGCGACACCCCAGGACGATGGAAGTTACCGCATCAGCGGAACCAAGATTTTCATATCCGGCGGCGAACACGACCTGACGGACAACATCGTGCACCTGGTATTGGCGCGCCTGCCGGACGCACTGCCCGGCCCCAAGGGCTTGTCGCTGTTCCTGGCGCCGAAAATCCTGCCGCACGGCGCACGCAATGCGATCACATGCGAGCGCATCGAGGAAAAGATGGGTTTGCACGGCAGCCCCACCTGCGTGCTGCGTTTCGACGAAGCTTGCGGCTGGCTGGTGGGTGAGCCCCATCGCGGCCTGGGCGCGATGTTCGTGATGATGAACGCTGCGCGCCTGCACGTCGGCCTGCAGGCTATCGGCCTGCTCGAGGCCGCCTGGCAAATCGCCGACGCCTACGCGGGCGAACGCCGGCAGATGCGCGCGCCCAAGGCGGACCCCTCGGGGGCAGGTGGCGCCGACCTGATCGCCGAACACCCTGCGATACGGCGCATCCTCGATACCCAGCGCGCGTGGATCGACGGCGCCCGCGTGCTGGCCTACCACACCGCGATCGAACTCGACATCGGCCAGCACCACCCCGACGCCGGGCGCAGGGCCGGCGCCCAGCGCTGGTGCACACTGGTCACGCCGGTGCTCAAGGCCGCGTTCACCCACCAGGCCTTCCACGGGGCCAGCGAATGCCTGCAGGTCCTGGGCGGACACGGTTATGTGCGCGAATGGGGCATCGAACAGATCGTGCGCGATGCGCGCGTGACCATGATCTACGAAGGCACCAACGAGATCCAGGCGATCGACCTGCTGGCGCGCAAGGTGCTTGCCGACGGCGGCGTGGGCCTGGGCACACTGTTCGCGGAGCTGAGCGCGCAGCTCGATGCCGGCGCGTCGGACCACACACCGGTGCTGCGCCGGTTCGCCGCGCTGCAACTGGTGACGGCGAAACTGGTATCGGCGTGCCGCTCCGACCAGTCGCTTGCGTATTGGGTCGCGGACGACTTCCTGCGTTCGGTGGTGCTGGCGCTGATGGGATGGGCATGGATGCGGATCCAGCACCAGACCGGGCAGGATCCGGTGCAAAAGCAACGCACGGCGCGCTGGGCCACACCGGGCGACGCGTTGCGCCGCTGGGTCCTGCCCGAGTTCGACATGCGACTGAGCATCATCGCCAAACGGATCGCTGGCGAGACCGAACCGGCGCAGCAGGCCCGATGATCCGGGTCCGGGAAAGTCCGCTCCCGGCGCGTGTCGACAAGGTCGACAGCAGTTACCTCGAGAGCCTGGTGGGATACAACGCCCGCCGGGCCGCGCTGACGATCATCGGCCTGTTCCTGGAGCGCATGGCGGTGTACGACCTGCGACCGGTCGATTTCTCGATCCTGTCGCTGGTCGCCCACAATCCCGGCATCACGTCGCGCCAGCTGTGCGCCACGCTCGGCATCCTGCCGCCCAACCTGGTCGCGATGGTCGGCACGCTGGACCGGCGCGGACTGATCATGCGCCGGCCGCACGCCAGCGATGGCCGCGCCATGAGCCTGTACCTGAGCAAATCCGGCGAGAAACTGATGCGCGAGGCCGAGCGGGCCGCGGCGGATCTCGAGCAGGACGCCACGGCGCGCCTCAGCCCCGGCGAACGCACCACCCTGATGCGGCTGTTGCAGAAGATCTACCTCTGAGACCCGCCGCGCAACGCGACGGGGCGTGGCGGCGCGCCACCTTGACAGCTATCAAAGCAGGAGCGACAGGCATGCTGCGCAGCGATCTGGTTTGCGCTTTGAATTGTTGTCCGGGCACTGCAACCGGCCTACACTACGGCGACAAACGATAACCAGATTCCGAGGAGACGGACCCATGAGTGCCAAGGAAACCGCGGCTGTCAGCCAGCTGTTGGGCTTGCTCGAGGCGCG
>JANLQZ010000928.1:0-3832 GCA_031368125.1 Betaproteobacteria bacterium | reverse complement strand
CTTGTCGGCGCGCGGCGAGCAGCATCCCAAATGGGCCTGGGACCTGAACATGAAGGGCCTGCTCAACGTGCTGGAGCTGGCGCGCACGCACAAGCTGCAGCGCGTGTTCTGGCCCAGCTCGATCGCCGCTTTCGGTCCGTCCACGCCGCGCGACCACACGCCGCAAAAGACCGTGATGGATCCGACCACGGTGTACGGCATCTCCAAGCTCGCCGGCGAGGGCTGGTGCGCCTGGTACCACCGCAACCACGGCGTCGATGTGCGCAGCCTGCGTTACCCGGGCCTGATCAGCTGGAAGACGCCGCCCGGCGGCGGCACCACCGACTACGCGATCGAGATCTTCCACGCCGCGCTCAAGGAGGGGCGTTACACCAGCTTCCTGGCGCAGACCACTGCGTTGCCGATGATGTACATGCCGGACGCGATCCGCGCCACGCTCGAGCTCATGGAGGCGGCGCCCGAACGCGTGCGCGAGCGCCAGTCGTACAACCTGGCCGGCATCAGCTTCACACCGGTGCAGATCGCCGCGGCGATCGCGCGCTACGTGCCGGGCTTTGCGCTCGAATGCGTGCCGGACTTTCGCCAGGCCATCGCGGACAGCTGGCCGCGTTCGATCGACGACAGCGCGGCGCAGGCCGACTGGGGCTGGCGCCCCCAATACGACCTGGACGCGATGGTGCGCGACATGCTCGAGAACCTGCGGCCGTTGTTGCTGGGTTGATGCCCGGGCACCGGGGCTGGATCAATCCGTCAGCGTGCCGGCCGCGAGTTGTTGCACGGCCTGGCAGATCGCGGCGAAACTCTGCGCGGCGCGGGTCGACATGTGGCGCGCGCGCAGGTAGCCGTGCACCAGCTGCGGTTCGTTGCGGTACACGGCCGGCACACCCGCCGCCTGCAGCCGCTGCACGTACTGCGCACCGTCGTCGCGCAGCGGGTCGATGTCGGCGGTGACCACGAAGGCTGGCGGCAGGCCCGAAAAATCGCCGGCCAGCAAGGGCATCAGATCCGGGTCGGACACCTCTTCGCGCTTCAGGCCACCGGTGCGGATGGCGAAATAGAAGGCACCCTCCTTGGCCGACAACATCGGTGCGTTGGCGTTGCTGATATAGGAGCCCTTGGTGTGGTCGCCACCCAGGCCCGGGTAGATCAGCAATTGGCCCGCGGGCATCGGCCCGCCAGCAGTTTTCTGGCGCAGGCACAACGCGGCGGCGAGGTTGCCGCCCGCGCTGTCGCCGCCCACGATCACGCGTTGCCCGCCGCGCACGAGGTGCAGGAACGCCGCCTGCGCGTCGTCGCCCTGGGCCGGGTGCACATGTTCGGGCGCCAGCCGGTAGGCGACGGCCACCACGTCCACGCCGGTGGCGGCGCAGATGCCAGCGCAGGCATCGGCATGGCTTTCGAGGCCACCCAGGATGAAGCCGCCACCGTGCAGGTACAGCAGCACCGTGCCGGCATGCGCCTGGGTGGCGTGCTGGTAACGCCGGGACGGGATCTGGCGTTGCGGACCGGTGGCGGGGATGCTGAAATCGGCGGTCGTGACTTCGGCCGGCAATGGTGCACGCATTTCGGCCGCGTACTTGTCGTACCAGGCGCGGTTCTCCGCGATCGTGAAGGTGTAGGCGTCGCTCGGGTAGAACGCGTTGGTGCGGTCCATGTAGGCCCGCACCTGCGCGTCGTCGGGCATGGGATGGGGTGCGGTGTCGATCATGGCGGGCATCCTCTTTTTGAAGACTATAACGCGCGCGCATTTCGGCCCGTGCCCGCGCGGCCCGTTTCGGCGCGCCCGGGCGGCCGATAGAATCGAGCCAAAAAAAAGCTTGCGGAGGAAGTCGAGGCAATCCAAGGATTCCACCGTGAAAATGCGATCGGCCGACTGGAACATGTTTGCGCTGTGGGTGCTTGGCGTGGTGCTGGCCGGATGGTGTCTGGCCTGGGTGGTCCGGGTCGAGTCCGAGCGCGAGCTGGCGCGCGGGGCCGAGTTGTCCGCGCTGCGCTGGGCCAACTTCGCCACCAGCATCGTGCCGGACCTGGAGGCGGTGCTGGCCGGCGCAAAGATGAGCCCGGCCACGTGCGAACTGCTGCTGCGCCTGCGCCGCGTGCACGATGTGTTCCGGTTCAAGCTGTTCGATGCGTCCGGCGCGCTGGTCCTGCTGTCCGACGATCTGGACCAGCCGGTGCTGCCCACCAGCTACGACACCGCCGATGCACTGGGACAGGGTGCCGCCTCCGTCGGCGGTGTGTCGATACGTGACCAGGTCCTGGCCGGCACGCCCTACGTCGAACTCGGGCGCGACAGCGGCCCCGACTGGCCGGCGCTGTACAGCGAGGCCTACGTGCCGGTGCAGCGCGACGGCCGGGTGCTGGGCGTGGTGCAGGTCTATGTCGACCAGGCCGACCGGGCCAGCAGCGCGCAGGGGGGCTTGCTGCGGGTGGCCAGCGCCGTCGCGGTCTTGTTGCTGGCTTTGTTGTCCATCGCCGGTTACCGGTTCTGGATCCGCCAGCGCCGGCAGCGCCAGGCCGACACCCGGGTGCGTTACATGGCCCACCATGACGTGCTCAGCGGCGCACTGAACCGCGCCAGCTTCAATGAAGCGTTGCAGCGGGCGGCGTGGCGGCGCGCGGAAGGTGGACCGGCCTTTTCGCTGTTGTGTATCGACCTCGACCATTTCAAGGAGATCAACGATTCGCTCGGGCATGCCGCCGGCGACGAAGTGCTGCGTGTGGCCACGCAACGCCTGAAGTTGTGCGTGCGCGACGGCGACCATGTGGCGCGCCTGGGCGGCGACGAGTTCGCGATCGTGTTGTCAGGCGTGGCCAGCGTGGCCGCCGTCACGCCGCTGGCCCAGCGCATCGTGGAAGCGCTGGCGCAGGGTTACGACGTGGCCGAGCAGCGCGTGTTCTGCGGCGCCAGTGTCGGTGTGGCGATACACGGCGTGGACGCCACCGAACCCGACGACCTGCTGGGCAAGGCCGATCTGGCGCTGTACCGCGCCAAGGCGCAGGGCCGTGGCAGCTTCAGTTTCTACGATGTGGCAATGGACCAGCAGATGCAGGCCCGGCGCGCCCTCACGCGCGACTTGCGCGGGGCCATTGCGGCCGACCAGCTGTCGCTGCATTACCAGCCGAAGTACGGGCGCGACGGGTTCACACTGGCCGGGTACGAGGCCCTGCTGCGCTGGCAGCATCCGCAGCGCGGCAACATTGCGCCGGCCGAGTTCATCACGCTGGCCGAAGAGACCGGTGCGATCGACGCGATCGGCCTGTGGGTGCTGCGCCGCGCGTGCGCCGAGGCGGCACGCTGGCCGGCCCCGCTCACGGTGGCGGTCAACCTGTCGGCGCTGCAGTTCGCGGGCGACAACCTGGTCGACCTGGTGATACAGGCGCTCGACGACGCCGGCCTGGCGCCGGAGCGGCTCGAGCTGGAGATCACCGAATCGCTGCTGATGAACAATGCCGAGCAGGTGATGGGGGTGCTGCGCACCCTGTCGGCGCTTGGTGTGTCGATTGCCATGGACGATTTCGGCACCGGTTATTCGAGCCTGGCCTACCTGTGGCGGTTTCCTTTCGACAAGGTCAAGATCGATCGCGCGTTCACGCACAACCTGGGCCACGACGCCAAGGTCGGCGTGATCGTGCACTCGATCATCTCGCTGGCGCATTCGCTCAACATCCGCGTCAACGCCGAAGGCGTGGAGACGGCAAGCCAGATGGCCGCGCTGCAGGATCGCGGCTGCGACGAATTGCAGGGTTTCCTGCTCGGGCGGCCCGAGCCGGTGGAAGCGCTCACGCATACCGGACGCGCGGAAGCCGGTGGCTTTGTGGCCCGTCGCCA
>JANLQZ010000916.1:0-5145 GCA_031368125.1 Betaproteobacteria bacterium | reverse complement strand
TTGCAGCTGGCTGGTGATGGCGCGCCCGTCGCCCAGGCGCGCCGTCTGGTTGATGACCATGTGGATGTTGGCGCGCTTTTGTTGCCCGGCCAGTACCTTGATCGTGGCGTAGGCATCCGTCAGCGAGGTCGGCTCCGGCGTCGCGACCACCAGCACAACCGATGCGAGCGACACGGCGAACAAAACCACATCCGAGATGCCGGCGCCGGTGTCCAGCAACACAACGTCGTAATGCGGTATCAAGCCGCTGATGATGCGCAGGAAGTCATCCCGAACTTCGGGCGTCAGGCGCGAATATTCGACCATGCCAGAGCCTGCCAGCAGCACGGAGAATCCGCCGGGCGCCCGGATGATGGCTTCTTCGATCTTGGCCTTGCCTGTGAACACGTCGTGCAATGTGATCTTGGGATACAGGTTCAGTACCACGTCCAGATTGGCGAGTCCGAGGTCGGCATCCAGCACCAGCACGCGTTGCCCCCGTTTGGCCAGCGCGGCGGCCAGGTTGGCCGAGACAAAAGTCTTGCCCACGCCGCCTTTGCCGCTCGTCACAGCCAGTACTTTGCCCAGCGGCTTGAGAGGCACCGATGGTGGCGCCGGCTCATTGGGGGCGACGTCTTGCACTGCACTCATCAATTCACCCCACCTGCGGCGCCGCCGGAGGACTCCACCGAAACACGTTCAAGCCAAGCCGGTTCACCTATGGACAAATGACCAAACAAAAGATTCTTCTCCTCAGCACTAACGGCAATGACCTGCTGGTGGTCGAGACAAACGCGGTTTCGGCCTTCCGATTTGGCGCGGTACAACAGGCTGTCGGCGCGCTCAATCCACAATGCAGCCGTCGACCGCACCCATTCCGGGGCATACGCACCACCGATGCTGATGGTCGCGCGGACGGTCGCGGTCGGGCCCACGGCAATCTCGAGGGACGCGATCGTCTGCCGAATCCGTTCGGCCACCGCCCGCCCCACGGATACCAGACAGTTCGGCAACACCACGGCGAATTCCTCGCCGCCGTAACGTGCCACGGTATCCATCGGCCGGATACAACCGGCCAGGCACTTGGCGACCGCCTGCAAGACGAGGTCGCCGGCAAAGTGGCCGTGGGTATCGTTGATCTTCTTGAAGTGGTCGATATCGACCATCAACAGCAGCGCCGGTTCCCCCGAGCGGGCGACGATATCGATTTCGCGGTCCAGCACCGACCGAAAATGGCGCCGGTTGGCCACGCCGGTCAGTGGATCCTTGAGCGAGAGCTCACACAGACCATCGATCACGCCCTGCACGTATGCGGTGGGTGATGTTTCGAGGTCTGGCAACACCCCGGTCGCACCGTGTTCCAACAATGCCCGCGCGTCGCCGAGTCGCAAATCGCTGATATCCACGACGGACGACGCAATCGATGAAGTCACTGGTTTTTGGTGGGGTTGGCCGGCAAAGTTTAACAGGAAGGCTTGGGCGCAAAGGCGCGAAACGCACCCGGTTTGCCATGCATCTGGCGCGCCATCGATGATCTGCCTGCGCGGTCGCCGGAGGATGCCAGGCTGCAGTCGTTCAGCGGCTTTTCCCGGGGTGACGCGTTGCGCGATCCCCTGCTCGAACCCCTCGAGGCGCACCGACCGAGCACGGCGGCGCTTCCAACAGCGCCGCCAGTCGCCACCTGTCAATGCCCGGCACAGACCGCGCAGGCGGGGTTTCGCGGCACCCTGACATCGGCCCATTCCATCGATCGCCCGTCCAGCATGAGCAGGCGCCCGGCGAGCGACCGGCCGACCCCGACCAGCAGTTTGAGCGCTTCGGCGGCCTGCATGGTGCCGACGATGCCCACCAACGGCGCGAACACGCCCATGGTGGCGCACCGCGTTTCCTCGAATGTGGTGTCGGGCGGAAAAACACAGGCGTAACAGGGTGATATTCCGTCGCGCGTGTCGTAGACGCTGATCTGGCCGTCGAACCGGATCGCAGCACCCGACACCAGCGGCTTGCGGTGACGGACACATGCCGCGTTGACGGCATGGCGCGTGGCGAAGTTGTCGCAGCAGTCGAGCACTACGTCGCATTGCGGTACCAGCTGGTCCAGCAGCGCGGCATTGGCACGTTGTTGTAGCGCCGTGACGTGCACTTCGGGGTTGATCGCGGCAATCGCCGAGCGCGCCGACCCGACCTTGGACTGGCCGACACGTTCGACCGTGTGGGCAATCTGACGCTGCAGGTTCGTGAGGTCGACCGTGTCGTCGTCCACCAGCGTGATACGTCCGACACCGGCCGAACCAAGGTACAGCGCGACTGGTGACCCGAGGCCACCCGCGCCGATCACCAGTGCATGGGCACAGGTGATGCGCTCTTGCCCGTCTATTCCGATTTCATCGAGCAGGATGTGGCGCGAATACCGCAGCAGTTGGTCGTCCGTCATGGCGCCGCCTGCCAGCTACCGGATGCTAGTTTTCCTTCGGCTCTTCTTTGCGTTCGGCCAGGGTTTTGCTCACCATGACCGGCCGACCCTTGAGCTTGTTGATCGCCTGGACCAGCGGGAAATCCTTGTCCGAACCGAATTCAGGCATCTTGCGGTCGACCACCGGCTTTTTGGATTCTTCTTCGAGCTTCTTGCGGGCGTCTTCTCTGGCCTTCTCGCGGGCGGGATCCTTCTTTTCTTCGCCCTGGCCGCTGTTGAGGTGTTTCTCCAGGTCGGCCTCGCGCGTGCGCAAGGCCGAGAACAGGTTGCCTTCTTCGGTTTCGTCGACCATTACATCGGGGACGATGCCTTTGGCCTGGATCGACCTCCCACTGGGTGTGTAGTAACGCGCCGTGGTGATCTTGAGCCCGGTGTCGGGACCCAACGGGCGAACCGTCTGCACCGAGCCTTTGCCGAAGGTCTGGTTCCCCATGATGGTGGCGCGCTTGTAGTCCTGCAGCGCACCGGCGACGATTTCACTCGCCGATGCGGACCCCTCGTTCACCAGCACCACCAGCGGTACGTTCTTGAGTGCTGCGGGCAGGCGCTTGAGCGGGTCGCCACTTCCACGGCGCTGGTAAAACTCGGCTGAAGCCTTGTAGGTGAACTTGCTTTCCGCCAACTGGCCATTGGTGGATACCACGCTCACGTTCTCGGGCAGGAATGCCGCCGATACCGCGACCGCGGCGTCGAGCAGGCCGCCCGGATCATTGCGAAGGTCCAGCACCAGGCCTTTGAGGTTGGGGTCCTGCTTGTAGATCTCCTCCACCTTGCGCGCGAAATCGTCGACCGTGCGCTCCTGGAACTGGCTCAGGCGAATCCATGCATAACCGGGTTCGACCACCTTTCCGCGCACCGACTGGGTGCGTATTTCTTCGCGCGTGATGGTGACTGGGAAACTGCGGTTTTCATCCTTGCGGAAAATCGTCAAGTTGACTTTGGTGTTGGGCTCGCCACGCATGCGCTTGACCGCTTCGTTCAACGACAGGCCCTTGACGGCCGTATCGTCGATCCTGGTGATCAGGTCGTTGGTCTTGAGCCCGGCCCGAAATGCCGGCGAACCCTCGATCGGGGACACCACCTTGACCAGCCCGTCTTCCTGGGTTATTTCTATGCCCACGCCGACGAAACGGCCGGTGGTGCCTTCGCGAAACTCCTTGAACGACTTCTTGTCGAAATACTGCGAATGCGGATCCAGGCTCGCCACCATGCCGGAAATGGCGTCGGTGATGAGCTTCTTTTCGTCCACCGGCTCCACATAGTCGCTCTTGACCATGCTGAAGACGGCAGCGAGTTGTTGCAGTTCTTCCAGCGGCAACGGGGCCAAGGTACCGCGCGCCACCGTCTGCAATGAAACGGTGGTCAAGGCACCGGCAACAATTCCCAGCGAAATCCAACCGGCGATCTTAAATTTCTGGCCCATAATTTTTCCTCTGCTGATTCAATATACACCTTGGAGCCGCGCGCGGTGGTGCGGTTCCCGCAGTATTGGTTCAATTGGTGTCAATTAGGCCAATTTACTGAGGCTTTACCTGCTTTACCTTGGGCGGCCACCGCGGCCGAGGCGGCTGCGGCAGCCGCCGGATCACCCAGGTAGTAATGGCGAATCGGCTTGAGGTCGGTGTCCAGTTCGTACACCAACGGAATTCCGTTGGGAATATTCAGCCCCACGATCTCGTCGTCCGAAATACCGTCCAGGTACTTGACCAGGGCCCGGATAGAGTTGCCATGTGCGGCAACCAGGACCCGGTTGCCGGCCCGCATCGCCGGGGCCATCGACTCGTTCCAGAACGGCAATACACGTGCCACCGTGTCCTTGAGGCATTCCGTCAGTGGCAGCTCGCCGGGTTTCAGATGCGCATACCGGATATCGCCTCGTTCGCTGCGCGGATCGGCCGGATCCAGCGCCGGGGGCGGGGTGTCATAACTCCGGCGCCAGACCAGCACCTGCGTATCACCATATTGCTTGGCCACTTCCGCCTTGTTCAACCCCTGCAGTGCGCCGTAGTGGCGCTCGTTGAGGCGCCAGCTGTGCACCACTGGCAGCCAGGTCCGGTCCATCTCATCCAGGCAATGCCAAAGCGTGCGGGTGGCCCGCTTGAGCACGCTGGTGTAGGCCAGATCGAACTCGTAGGCGCCCTCGCGCAGCAGGCGGCCGGCATTCTTTGCCTGCTCGATTCCCGTACCGGTCAGGTCGACGTCGGTCCAACCGGTGAAGCGGTTGTCCAGGTTCCAGGTCGATTCGCCATGGCGGATCAGGACGAGTTTGTGCATGGTTTCCATCATTGAAAGCGTGGGTCGGTTTGGCGCCAGCGGTCGCACATCGGCGCGAGGGGACCCGGATCGGAGGGGCCAAATCAGCGCGACGAAGCGCCAGTGCAGCCAGCATTCTAAAATGCCGGTCTCGCGTTATGGCGCCGCAACAGCTCTCAATCAAGGAACCAAGTGAAATTTGTTGTCGATAACTGGATGCTGTTGCTCGTCGCAGCGTCGTCGGGCGCGATGTTGTTGTGGCCGGTCCTGCAGGGTGCCACACAGGCCGGTCTCTCGCCGACCGGTGCCGTACAACTCATCAACCGCGAAAAGGCGGTGGTCGTCGACGTATGTGAAGCCGCCGAGTTCGCGGCCGGCCACGTGGGCGGCGCGAAGAATGTTCCGCTGAGCCAGCTAGAGGAAAAACTGCCGGGCGTGGT
>JANLQZ010000913.1:0-1769 GCA_031368125.1 Betaproteobacteria bacterium | reverse complement strand
CGTCGCCTGCGCGCTGGCCACCATCGCCAACCTGGCGACGATCCTGGTGACGGCGCAGCTGCGCAGCTACGGCACGGCAGCGGTGGCCGCCTACGGCATTTCGGCGCGGCTGGAGTTCATGATGATCCCGCTCTCGTTCGGTATCGGCGCCGCGCTGACCGCGCTGGTCGGCCGCGCCGTGGGCGCGGGCGACTGGCGCACGGCGCGGCGCACGGCCAGGATCGGCGGGTTGCTCGCGCTGCTGGTGGCCGGGTTGCGCGGGCCTGGCCACCAGTTGGGCACCGCTGGCCTTCGTGTCGATGTTCACCAGCGACCCGCAGGTCGCCGCCATCGCGGCGCTGGCCCTGGCGTACATCGGTCCGGCGTTCGGATTCTTCGGCATGGGCATGGCGATGTATTTCGCCGCGATGGGCGCGCAGCGCCTGCTCTGGCCGGTGCTGGCGGGCCTGGCGCGTATCACGCTGGCCGTGGGTGCCGGCGCCTGGCTGGCCAGCCAGGCCGGCATGGGCCTGGCCGGGCATTTTCTGGGGGTGGCGCTGGGCATCACCGCCTACGGTGTATTGGCCGCCATGGGTGTGCGGGCCGCGGTCTGGTCGGCGCGGCGATAGCCCGGCCGGCGCGGAACTCCTGCGCCGCGCACCGGAATCCTGCGCCTGGCTGGTCGCGGCAAAGTCCACGGCGCCCCTGTTTGATATCCTCGACCGGCCTGGTGCGTCCCGAACGTGCTGCAGGACGAACAGCGAAAGGACCGCGCCGATGTGCAGATTTCTGGCCTACCTTGGCGAGCCGATCTTTCTGGAAGACCTGGTATGCAAACCCAGGCACTCGCTGGTGCGCCAGAGCCTGCGCGCGGTCGAGGCCAAGACCGTGACCAACGGCGACGGCTTCGGTGTCGGCTGGTATGGCGAGCGCGCCGAGCCCGGCGTCTACCACGAGGTGATGCCGGCCTGGTCCGACCAAAACCTGCTGGCCCTGTGTGCGAACGTGCGCTCGCGCCTGTTCTTCGCACACGTGCGTGCCGCCACCGGGGGCGGCATATCGCGCCAGAACTGCCACCCGTTCCAGTTCGGGCGCTACATGTTCATCCACAACGGCCAGGTCGGTGGTTTTTCGCAGGTGCGCCGGGTCATGGAGACCTGGTTGCCGGATGCCCTGTACGAGCACCGTTCCGGCGGGACCGATTCGGAGCTGCTGTTTCTGCTGATCGTCGCGCGCATACAAGACGGCGAGCCGGTGCGCGACGCCGTCAGGTCGGTGCTCGACGCGACGGCCGGCCTGATGCAGTCCCGGGGCATCGACGCACCGCTGCGATTTGCGGCCGCCCTGGCCGACGGTGAGCAGGTGTGGGCGTTCCGCTGGGCCAGCGACGATGCCCCGCCGACGCTCTACCTCAAGCCGCAGCGTGGTGGCTGGGCGGTGGCCTCTGAGCCGCTGGGTGACGACGCCGAGGCCTGGTCCCCGATCCTGCACCAGCAGGTGATCCACCTGCATGCCGGGCGGCAGGACACCTACCCGCTCGGCTGACGGGTTTTGGCATTCCCTCGGTTGTGCGTGTGCTCTTGCCACGGTTTGTGCTACACCTGCCCCCGGGTCATCGCAATTCGCTGCCGGGGCTCGCGCGCCGGGCAGGCGTCCTACCGCCCGCAGCAACTGGAGCCAGTCAACATGCTGCGAAGCCGGCCGTCAAATCTGAAAGTCCGGTATCGGGCACGGCGTAATTCGGTTGTGCCGTGCAAGTCGACGGTCACCACCGGCAGCCTTTCGAAATC
>JANLQZ010000909.1:0-4648 GCA_031368125.1 Betaproteobacteria bacterium | reverse complement strand
TTGCGGCCTTTTTGCTCCTTGCGGTATTTTCTACGAGCTGGTTGCAGCATGTTTGTTCTCCGTTTTGCTCGGCCCCTCAGGAGGCCTTGGTACCGTCAGCTGCTGCAGCTGGCGCGCTTACCTTGCGGACGCGCTTAACGGTGGGTTTCGTGGCGTCGGCGGCGGCAAGCCCGGGGGTTGCCTCCGCAGGCTTGTCACTGCCATCCGCCGGAGCGGTGTTGGCGCCCATGGGGCGGCGGGCGGGACGCGCTGGCGGGCGGTCTGTACCCGGGCGTGCGTCGCGGCGTGGGCCGCGCGGGCGCCGCTCGTCGTCCGAGCGCGGCTCAACGGCGGCCGGCAAATCATTGCGCCCCAAGGTATCACCCTTGTAGACCCATACCTTCACCCCGATCACTCCGTAAGTGGTCTTCGCCTCGGAAGTTCCGTAATCGATGTCTGCACGCAGGGTGTGCAGCGGCACCCGGCCTTCGCGATACCACTCGCAACGGGCAATCTCGATGCCGTTCAAGCGGCCCGACGACATGATCTTGATCCCCAATGCACCCAAGCGCATCGCGTTTTGCATTGCGCGCTTCATGGCGCGGCGGAACATGATGCGTTTCTCGAGCTGTTGCGTAATGCTGTCCGCGATCAGTTTTGCATCGATTTCCGGTTTGCGGACTTCCTCGATGTTGACCGCGACAGGAACCCCCAGTTGCTTGCCAAGCTCGCGTTTGAGGTTCTCGATGTCCTCGCCCTTCTTGCCGATCACCACCCCCGGCCGCGCCGAAAAGATCGTGATGCGCGCGTTCTTCGCCGGGCGCTCGATCAGCACACGTGATACAGAGGCGTTCTTGAGCTTCTTCTTGAGGTACTCGCGCACCTTGATGTCTTCGGCGAGCATGCCGGCGAAATCACGGTCGTTGGCGTACCAACGCGATGCCCAGTTACGGCTGACTGACAGTCGAAAGCCGGTCGGGTGGATTTTTTGTCCCATATTTTCCAGGCCTTTTTCAGTTGCCGACCGTCACGTACACATGGCACGTGGGTTTTCTGATTTGGTTTCCGCGACCTTTGGCGCGGGCGGTAAATCGCTTGAGCGAGGCGCCTTGCTCGACGTAGATGGTCTTGACCTTCAACTCATCGATGTCGGCACCGTCGTTGTGCTCCGCGTTGGCAATTGCGGACTCGAGGACCTTCTTGATGATCACGGCGGCTTTCTTCTGCGTGAACTGCAAGACGTTCAAGGCCTGATCGACCTTCTTGCCGCGAATCAGATCGGCGACCAGGCGACCTTTGTCCACCGACAGGCGCACGCCGCGCAAAGTTGCTTTAGTTTCCATGGTACCGCCTTACTTTCGCACGACTTTTTTGTCAGCCGGGTGACCCTTGAACGTCCGCGTCAACGCGAACTCGCCCAATTTGTGGCCCACCATTTGATCGGTGATATAGACCGGCACGTGCTGCTTGCCGTTGTGAACCGCGATCGTCAAACCGATGAATTCCGGCAGGATCATCGAGCGCCGCGACCAGGTCTTGATCGGCTTCTTGTCTTTGGTGGTCACGGCCTTGTCGGCCTTGGCTGCCAAATGGTGGTCCACAAACGGACCTTTCTTGAGTGATCGTGTCATGTTCGTGCCCCTTACTTCTTGCGCCGCGACACGATCATGACCTGTGTACGCTTGTTGTTGCGGGTACGGTAACCCTTGGTCAGATTGCCCCATGGATCGACAGGATGGCGCCCCTCGCCGGTCTTGCCTTCGCCGCCACCGTGGGGGTGGTCCACCGGGTTCATGACGACGCCGCGCACCGTCGGGCGAATACCCATCCAGCGCTTCACACCAGCCTTGCCCAGACGGCGCAGACTGTGCTCCTCGTTCGCGACCTGGCCGATCGTGGCCCGGCAATCAATGTGGATCTTGCGCACCTCGCCGGACCGCATCCGGACCTGCGCGTACGTGCCCTCACGCGCCAGCAGGGTCGCCGAGGTGCCGGCCGAACGCACGATCTGCGCGCCCTTTCCCACCTGCAACTCGATGCAGTGGATGATCGAGCCAACCGGAATATTTCGGATCGGCAAGGTATTGCCAACACGGATCGGGGCCTCGGCACCGTTCAAAATCGTTGCGCCGACCTCGAGGCTGCGCGGCGCGATGATGTAGCGGCGCTCGCCGTCGGCATAACAGACCAGCGCCAGATGGGCCGAACGGTTGGGGTCGTATTCGATGCGCTCGACCTTCGCCGGAATGCCGTCCTTTGCACGACGGAAATCGACCACACGGTAGTGGTGCTTGTGACCACCACCCTTGTGCCGCGTCGTAATGTGACCATTGTTGTTGCGACCGGCCTGCTGAAACTGCGGTTCCAGCAAGGGGGCGTAGGGCTCACCCTTGTAAAGGTGGTCCCGGGAAATCTTCACCACGCCACGACGGCCCGGGGAAGTTGGTTTCATTTTGATGACAGCCATGATTACGCAGCCTCCCCGCCCAGGTTCAACTCTTGGCCCGGTTTGAGCGTCACATAAGCCTTGCGAATATTGTCCCGCCGACCCATCGACTTGCCAAAGCGCTTGGACTTCCCTTTGGTATTCACCACCGAAACGCCCTTGACCTCGACCTTGAACATCAACTCGACCGCCGCCTTGATTTCTGGCTTGGTCGCATCTTGCAGTACCTTGAAGGTCACCGAGTTGGATTTCTCCGCGACCATGGTTGCCTTTTCAGACACGATGGGAGCGACCAGAACCTGCATCAGGCGGCTCTCTTCAAATTTCATGGCGCTCATGCGAACATCTCCTTGAGCTTGTCCATTGCGGCCCGGGTGACAAGCACCTTGCGGTAATGAACCAATGAAACCGGATCGGCATAACGCGGCTCGACCACCAGCACGTTCACCAGATTGCGCGAGGCCAGATACAGATTTTCATCGACTTGGTCGGCGATCACCATCACCGAGTCCAGGTTCATCGCCTTGAACTTGGCAGCCAGCGGCTTGGTCTTGGGAGACTCGACGCTCAGCGAATCGACCACCGCCAGGCGCCCTTCGCGCGCAAGCTGCGAGAAGATCGACGCCATGCCTGCGCGGTACATCTTCTTGTTGATCTTGTGACTGAAGTTTTCGTCCGGCATGTTCGGGAAGATCCGGCCACCTCCGCGCCACAACGGCGAGGATGTCATACCGGCCCGAGCGCGGCCAGTGCCTTTTTGCTTGAACGGCTTCTTGGTCGAGTGCTTGACCTGTTCGCGGTCTTTCTGGGCGCGTGTGCCCTGGCGCGCATTGGCCTGGAACGCGACGACCACCTGGTGAACCAGGGCTTCGTTGTATTCGCGTCCGAACACCGTCTCCGGCGCGTCGAACTTGGAAGTCGCCTGGCCTTGGTCATTCAGGAGTTCGAGCTGCATCAGTTCGCTCCTTTCGTGGCTTCGTTCTGGACTTTGACCTTGATCGCCGGGCGAACGGTCACGAATCCGCCGGGTGCGCCGGGAACCGCGCCCTTGATCAACAAGAGCTGACGTGCTTCGTCGATGCGGATCACGTCGAGATTTTGGGTGGTCACCGTGTCATCGCCAAGATGACCCGTCATGCGCTTGCCCGGAAACACGCGGCCCGGATCTTGGGCCATGCCAATGGAACCGGGGACATTGTGCGAGCGGCTGTTGCCGTGCGACGCACGCTGCGACTTCATGTGGTGGCGCTTGATGGTTCCGGCAAATCCCTTGCCGATCGTCGTGCCTTGCACGTCCACCTTTTGGCCAACCGCAAAAACGTCGCTCACCGGAACAGTCGCGCCAGCTTGGTATTTGGCGGCGGCATCGGCGCTGACACGGAATTCCCGGATGATCTCGCCGGCTTCGACGCCTGCTTTCGCAAGGTGCCCGGCGGCCGGCTTGGTTACGCGGGACGCTTTGCGCGCACCGAACGTCACCTGCAAGGCGACATAACCGTCGTTCTCTTGGGTTTTGATCTGGGTCACACGGTTGTTTGACACGTCTACCACCGTGACAGGGATTGCATCCCCCTCATCGGTGAACAGGCGCATCATTCCCACCTTGCGGCCCAGCAACCCGAGGGAGTTGCTTAGACTCATATTTTTTCTCCGTAACTTTCACCGCCGCAACTGCAATTGGCTGCGACGTTTCTTGTGTGAAAGACTGTTGATAAACCTTGGCTGGGGCTGCTTTGCAAATCCGACCAAGCCTAACATTATGCCATCTGATTGCGGCTTGAGCAAGCGCGACGCGCGAACTGGTGCCGAATTCTGCGCGGCGTTGTTTTCCCCAACTGTCGCGCGCTACTGTAGCTTGATTTCCACATCCACCCCGGCCGGCAGATCGAGCTTCATCAAGGCATCGACCGTCTTGTCGGTCGGGTCCACGATATCCATCAAGCGCTGGTGCGTGCGGATCTCGAGCTGATCCCGGCTGGTCTTGTTGACGTGCGGCGATCGCAGGATGTCAAAGCGCTTCATGCGCGTCGGTAGTGGGACCGGACCCTTGACGATGGCGCCGGTTCGCTTCGCCGTGTCAACGATCTCGGCGGCAGACTGGTCGATCAGCTTGTAGTCAAACGCCTTCAGGCGGATGCGGATTTTCTGTTTGGTTGCCATGGCAATTCCTTCGGTTGGCTTGAATTACGCGATGATCTTGGCAACCACACCGGCGCCGACGGT
>JANLQZ010000899.1:0-6343 GCA_031368125.1 Betaproteobacteria bacterium | reverse complement strand
ACTGTGCAAACATTACCCCATTAACGAATAGGAGCAAACAATTGAGACCCGAAAATTCACCACCTTCCCCAAGATCTATTATTCGCACCATCGTCGAGAACCAGCCAGAGGATGCTTCTTACGATGAAATCATGCGCGAGTTAGCGTTTGACCGTATGGTCGAACGCGGCTTGCAGGATGTGCGCGCTAACCGCGTAGTGAGCAACAACGAAGCCGCACAGAAAATCCGGTCATGGCGGAATTAGAGTGGACGACAGAAGCGCTGGATTGGCTGGAAGAAATTTATCGCTACATTGCCCAAGATAATCCCGGAGCTGCTGCGCAGGTGGTGGATGGCATATACGAAAAGGCGCAAGTGCTGCTTCAGCATCCAGACATCGGCACCAGAATGCGTCAAGTCGAAGAAGGGGATGTGCGTTTTATCTTGTATGGTCATTACCGCATTGCTTACCTGCGGCACAACAACAATGAGCTTATCCATGTGATTGGCGTGTTTCATGGCGCGCTCGACATAGATAAATACCTGCCATGACTGGCCTTACCGTTTAATCCCTGAGTACAAGAGCCAGCATGTCATCCGCAACTACACGACGCGAACAAGTCCAAGCAGCACTCAAGACGTTTGCGGACACGTCAGTCCATAAAGCAGCTACGAACCTGATCAATGCGCTCGGCTATACCAGAGAGAAAACCACCGACCTTGGGAGCAATGTTGAATCCCTACTCGGCAACATCGAACAGTTCAAACCGGAACTTGGCAACATTAACCGCGACAAGGTCAAGGCCGACCGTTGGAAATCCTGTGCCTTCTTGTTCCAGCTTACCAACGATGAAATACCTTCGCTGGCGATAGGTCAGCAAGCATTTTCCACCGATACCAAACTGGCGCGCAGCCTCATTGAGTCATTTGTTTTTCTGGACATCGAATTGCAGGGTGAAAGCTGGACGCGCATCGGCTTCGCAATTGCCGAACAAGGCGCGCTGTTGGTTGAAGGCCGGAAATCGGCTACAAATAAGGAATAAAAGACATGGCACTCTCACTCAACAAACCCAAGCTCGACAACCTCACCAACGAAATCTGGAAATCCGCCGAGCGGCTTCGCGGCAAGTTTAAGGCCTACGAATACCAGAGCGTTATCCTGCCCATTATCGTCATTCGGCGGTTGGAGTGCGTGCTGCTCGCTTGGCGCGAGAAAAGACGCGCCGAGGTGCTGGCCAAGCGACCCAAGCTCACCGAAAAAGAACTCGCCAAGCTGGTCAAGGAACTCGAGCTGAATCCCCAGCAGTCGCCGTTCTACAACAAGACCAAATGGACGCTGCGCAAGGTCTATGAGGAAGATCACACGCTGTTGGAGGAAAACTTTCGCGCCTACATCAACGGCTTTTCGAAGAACGTGGACGACATCATTGAGCACTTCAACTATCGTGCCACCATCGGCACGATGGTGAAAAACAATCGGCTCGCCCCGATCATGAATCAGTATAAGGAACTGGAGCTGGGCCCGGACAAATTATCCGGCCTGGAAATGGGCTACATCTACGAAGAGCTGTTGCGGCGTTTCTCGGAACAAAGTGGCGAGGAGGCCGGAGAGCACTTCACCCCGCGCGAAGTCATCCGGCTGATGGTCGAGCTGCTGGACATTCCTATCCCCGACCGGCACTTGTCCATCTACGACCCGGCGTGCGGCACGGGCGGGATGCTGTCCATAGCCGAGGAGCACCTGCTCGACCGCGCGGCCACTCCGGCGGAAAAGGCGCGCGTCGAAAAGTTCGTCACCGTCCACGGGCAGGAGCTTTCTCCGACCAACTACGCGATCTGTCAGGCCGACCTGCTCATCAAAAACGACCAGCAGGCCAAAGTGTATCTCGGCAATTCGCTCATCCCGCACGAGGCGCATAGCAAAGAGCCGGGCGACCAACTTCCCGAAAGCAAATTCCGCTTCGACTTCATGCTCAGCAATCCGCCCTTCGGTGTCTACTGGGGCGGCAAGGACGGTTACGAGAAGGATGCACGCAAACTGGAGAAGACCCGCTACCGGGCCGGGATGCCCCGCGTGGACAATGGCTCGTTGCTCTTTCTGCAAACCATGCTGGCCAAGATGCAAGCGCCGGAGAAGGGCGGAAGCCGCATCGCCATCGTTTTCAACGGCTCACCACTTTCCAATGGTAACTGCGGCTCGGGCGAGAGCGAAATCCGCCGCTGGATACTGGAGAACGACTGGCTCGACGCCATCGTGATGATGCCCGACCAGCTTTTCTACAACACCGGCATCTTCACCTACATCTGGCTGCTGCGAAACGAGAAACCAGCCAGCCATCGCGGGCGTGTGATGCTGATTGATGCCCGCCAACAGTTCGAGAAAGAGCCTAAGTCGTTTGGCAATAAACGCAACCGGATGACCGACGCGCACCGGCAATGGATAGAGGAGCGTTACCACAAAGGCTGGAAACCCGGCTTTGACGACGAGCATGTGAAAATTTTTCGCGAGAAGGATTTCTCGTTTCACAAGGTCAAGGTGGTGTACTGGCAAACCGGTGAGCACGACCAGCCTGCCATCGTAACCGAGACCTACGAAAACTCATTCACCGCCGCCAACATTGCCAAGGAGCTGGCGTACTACGACAGCGACCTTACCTTCCGCGTGCGCGTGAAAGTGGACAAGAAAGAGAAGACCGTGGAGTTCGTGCTCAAGCCGAAAGACAGCGTCGCAAAAATACTCAAAGCCGTCTTGGGTGACAAGCCTGAAATCCTTTCTGTCGAATGGACGCACCGTCACTACGTGCAGGACGACGAATATGTCCCGCACGGCGAGGACATTGCAACATTCCTAAAACGGGAAATCGCCAAACCTATCGTCCGCTGGGAGGACAGTTCACAGCTTGGCTACCAAATCCTACCGAACAAATATTTTTATCGCTACAGGCTTCCAGTACCTACTAAAGAACTTCTCGCCGAATTTTGGAAACTTGAACGCGAGGCAGAACGTTTATTGGGGGATCTGACTTAAAATGACTATTTCACCAAATATACCCTATGCTCCTTGGCTAACTTCGCTCCCATCGGATTGGAAGGCTGATCGACTGAAGGACATAGTGCCGCGAATCGTAGGAGGGGGCACCCCATCCAGTTCAAACCCAGATTTTTGGGAAGACGGTAACATCGTGTGGGTAACCCCAACCGACTTCTCCTCTGCTGAAGGGATCGATGTGATTGCCGATTCTGAGCGCAAGATCACTGTCGCAGGATTGCAATCAAGTTCTGCGGTGTTGGTACCTAAAGGTGCTGTGATCATGGCCAGTCGAGCAACGATTGGCTCTGTAAGGATCGCCGCAACAGAGCTGGCCACTAATCAGGGCTTTATTTCCTTCGTTTGCGATGACAGAATCCTACACCACAGATTTTTGTACTACGTGATTGAGGGTTTCCTTGGTGACTACTTCGCAGAAATCGCACCAAGAACAACATTCGCTGAAATCAGTCGAGGAAGTGCCAAACAAGAGCCGATTGGGTTTCCAAAATTAGACGAGCAGTTACTAATTACTAGGTACTTGGATTTCTGCTGCAATGCTATTGATGCTGTGGGTCCGCGCCGCGCATTTTCTCAACGCACACTTCTTGGAGCTGATGCGATTAGCCGCCAAATCAATACCCTCACCGCCTACCGTAAATCGCTGATTCACGAATGCGTCACCGGCCAGCGGCGGATCACAGAGAGCGA
Source organism: Betaproteobacteria bacterium (assembly GCA_031368125.1). Classification (GTDB taxonomy): domain Bacteria; phylum Pseudomonadota; class Gammaproteobacteria; order Burkholderiales; family Burkholderiaceae_C; genus CAISIP01. The sequence goes on along the minus strand of JANLQZ010000899.1, from coordinate 2,624 downwards.
TACATCAAATTTGATGTTGCCATAAAATGGAGTTCACTGTAGAGTATTATGAGACTGTGGCGGGAAGATGCCCCGTACGCGAGTTTCTCGATGAGCTGGAGGCAAGCGATCCGGATGACTTTGCGGAGGTCTTCGCTGGTCTGGGAAAGCTTCGAAGCCGACAGGCTCACCGGGAACCGTTGTCCAAGGCGCTGGGCGACGGGTTGTTTGAATTGCGCCACGTCGGCAAGTTGAACGCGCGCGTGCTGTGGTTCTTTATGAAAGGCCGGCGCATTGTCGCCGTTCACGGCATCCGCAACAAAGGCCAGGCCATTGCACCCCGCGACCTCGATACTGCCCGGGAGCGGATGTGCGACTGGCAGGAGAGAATGAAATTATGAAGAAAACTAATTTTGACCTTCACCTCGAAGAGCAACTCCGCGACCCGGTTTTTGCGGAGCGGTTCAAGCGGGCGGGCGAGGCGTGGGACGTGGCGCTGCAGATCGCCGCGCTGCGCGAGCAGGCGGGACTTTCGCAAAAGGAACTCGCACGGCTGCTGAAGACTTCGCAGCAGCAGATCAGCCGCCTTGAATCACCCGATTACGAAGGTCATTCGTTGGCCAACCTACGGCGCGTTGCCGAAGCGTTGCACGCGCGCGTGCGGGTGGTGTTCGAGCCGGATGAAAAAAGTGTCAAGCGGGTGGCGCAGCCTGTCGCGCCTTACCGCGTTAAACGCGCTTCCGCGAAGTAATCAATCGGGGCTGCGGTCAAGCGGACTGAACATGGCGCGCAAAAAAGCTCCCGAACTCACGTTCCAGCAACACATCGCGGATTTCCTCGTCCGCGAGCACAAGTATGGCCTGCTCGAACAGTCCGACATTACCGACACTGAACATTTCATCGCTGAAGATCATCTATGGGCCTTCCTCCAAGCGACTCAAAGCGACACGCTCAAGAAACTCACGAACGACTATGGCACGGATGCGCGGGATGAGGTGTTCAAGGCGCTGCGCAATGAGCTGGGGCACACACAACTATGGATGCTGCTGCGCAACGGGCTGAAGGTGCGCGGGTTGGAGTTCCGGCTCTACTACCCCAAACCCCGCTCCGCAGAAAGCGTCGCCGCCATAAAGCACGGCGAGAACCGCATCACTTTTCGCTCACACTTTTATTTCGGCGAGACTAATCAGGAGATTGACTTCGTTTTCTTCCTCAACGGCCTGCCCATCGTGGCGCTGGAGTTGAAACATGAGAAAAACCAGACGGTGCATGATGCCGTCGCGCAGTTTGCCGTGCGCGACCACGCTTTCAAGATTTTCCAGCATCCGTTCCTTTACCTCGCCGCCGACACCAGCGACGTGATGGCCGCCACCGACCCGCGCCGTGAACAGAACTTCCACTGGCACAACACCGGACTTGCGAATGTAGCCATCACCCAGGATGGCAGCGAATACCCGGTGGAGTTTCTTTACCGCGAGGTGCTGGCGAAGGATGCTTTGCTCGAAGCGCTCTCGTTCTTTCTCGTTCGCGTTCCGCAGCGCGACGCAGAGGACGACAAGCCGGAGCGTCCGGCCTTTACGCTGTTTCCGCGCTATCACCAGAGCCGCACGGTGTGCAAGGTGGCGGATGACATCTCGGCGCATTTCACCGCGAAGGGCGATATTGGCCGCAAGTATCTGGTCAATCATTCCGCAGGCAGTGGCAAGACGCTCACCATTTGCTGGCTGGCAGACCGCATCCACAGCCTGTTCAAGCCGGGCACGAGCGAGAAGCTGGTAGATATGGTGTTCATCCTCACCGACCGGAAATCGCTTGATACCAATATCAAGGACGACATCGAGAATTTCACGCACCTCAAGAGTATCGTTGGCTTGGCGCGGAAGGCTGAAGACCTGCCGCGCTTTCTCGCGGAGCGCAAGCCGATCATCGTCACCACTCAGCAGAAATTTGCCTGGGTGCTGGACGAGATCGAAAAGAACCCCGACCTGAAAAAGCTGCGTGTTGCCTTTCTGATTGATGAAGCCCACCGCTCACAGGAAGGCCAGATGGGCGCGGCTATCCGCTTGCCGTTCCGCAAGAAGCCGGACGAGCCTGACGACGATGCGCCAGAGCCAGACCCGCAAGAGCAACTCGCCAAAATCATCCGCGAGCACGATCTCAACCAGATGATCGTCGCATTCACCGCCACGCCCGCACCAGCCACCGTCACCCTGTTCGGCGAGCCATTCGATACTTACTCCGAGGCCGAGGCTATCGCCGAAGGCTACATCGTGGACGTAGCGGCCAGCATCATTTCCTACAAGACACTTTACAACTTGCATTGCCCGGTCGTACCCAAGCTGGAGGAGGAAAAGCTCTACCCCAAAGGCGTGGTGGCCAAGGCGCTGCAGAATGTCGCCTTTCAGGATGACGGCCTGATTCAATACAAGGCCGAGGTGATGTTGCGCATCTTCGAGGAGAGCGTGAAGCCGCTTATCGGCGGCCGCGCCAAAGCAATGATCGTGACTTCCTCCCGCGTCGCCGGTCTGCGCTATTTCCAAATTATCAAGGAAAAGCTCAAGGAGCGCGGTGCGGATTACAAGGCGCTGTACGCCTTTTCCGATTTCGTCCACCCGGAAACCAACGCGGCGATCAGCGAGCACGCG
>JANLQZ010000894.1:0-1722 GCA_031368125.1 Betaproteobacteria bacterium | reverse complement strand
GCCACGCCGCCGATCGCGGTCGTGCCGCCGGCCATCGACACCTTGAGAATCGCCGCACGCCGGTTGCCCGACCCTGCGCGCAGCACCATCAGGTCGCCCATGTGGTGCGGCACCTCGTGCGCGAGCACCGCCAGTGATGCGATCACCCCCAGCCGCATGTCCGCGACGAACGCCGAAGCGATCAGCATGCCGTCGCCGAAGCAGTGCACGCTGTCGCCGGCCAGCACCGCCCAGCTGCCCGAGACCGGCCCCTGGCCCGGCTGGTGCTGCTGGCGCCTTTGGCCATGGGCGTGGTCGTGGCCCGCATGGTCCTGCGCTGCGTCCTCGTGGTGGTGGTGCTCGTGTCCGTGGTGCCAGAGCTCCGCCTTGTCGAGCAGAAAAAAGAACACCAGGCCGACCAGCAACGCGATGAACAGATCATGCGCACTTGCCTGGCTTTCAAAGGCTTCGGGCAGCAGGTGCATGAAAGCGGTGGCCAGCAGGGCGCCGGCCGCAAGGCTCAGCATGTGCTGGGTATAACGCGCCAGCGCGCCGAAACTCAGCAGCGCCGCAATCCACACGCTGCCGATGCCCGCGGCAAGGGTTCCCATCAATATCGCAACGAGGGTCATGAATTATTTATCGACTGTCCAACGGGCCCGGGTGCCGAGACGACGCAACCTGGATCAAAGGCCGGTCGGGTCCGGCGGATCGCGCCGACCGGCGGCTCCCGTTTTGGCTGGGTTGACCGGGTTCGGGGACGGTTTTCATCATACCAACCGTGTCGATCGGGTCCGGCCGGCCTGGTGCGCCGTGCCGGCGCGCGATGCGCACCCATGGCGCGGATTCCGGCCAAGGGGAAGGGTAAGCACCGATTCAGCACCGGTGCACAACGGCCGAAATAGTTGGGCGATGTCCCGTACGCGCGATGACGCCGGTACCACAATAGACTTTCAACGCTCGCCAAAGAGATACCCCCGATCACACCATGGCAAGCCCGCCCACCGCACCACGATCACGGACGCTGGCCATGTTTTCGCTCGCCGCCGTGGCGTGCGAAGTGGCCGCCGCGTGGTGGGTCGGCGCCCGGGCCGATGGCGCGGTGGCGGTGCCGGCCATCGGGTTGGGGCTGCTCGGCGTGTTGCTCGCCGCGGCAACCGGCTGGCTGCTGCTGCGCAGGAACGAGATCACCCGGCTTGAACTGCGACGCGCCAGGGCTGCCAGCGCCCGCGCAATCGACCAGGACGCGGCGCTCGTGCGCGCGCAGCGCGACGCGGCAGACGCACGGGAGTTGCTTGTGCTGGCGCTGGATGCGTTGCCGATCGGCATTGCGATCTTTGACCAGCAGGACCGGCAGCTGATGCGCAACAAGTGCCTGTCCAACATGGTCCCCGGCCTGTTCCGCCCGCAGGACCAGGGGGAGTCGTTCGAAACCATCGTGCGCCGCGTGTTGCAGATGGGCCTGCTGCCGGAGGCGATCGGTCGCGAAGAGGAATGGCTGGCTGCTCGCCTGGCCGACCGGCACCGCGGCGGCAAGCCTTTTCTGCAGCGCCACTCGGGCGACCAGTGGATCAACACCTGCGAGGTGCTGACCCCGCAGGGCTACACCGTGGAGGCCCTGACCGACGTCACGGAGCTGGTACGCAAGGAGCAGCAACTCGAGTACGCCGTCTTGCAGTTGTCGCGCCAGTCCGCCACCGACGGCCTGACCGGCATTGCGAACCGCCGGCGTTTTGACGAGAC
>JANLQZ010000026.1:0-2332 GCA_031368125.1 Betaproteobacteria bacterium | reverse complement strand
CCGCGCTTGAGTTTGGCGTCCACCGGGTGCTCGCCCACGAAAATGCCGAGCACGGCGGCGTAGAAGTCCACACCCGCAATCGCCGTGCCCTTGCCGGCGCCATTGACCGACAGCGTGGTGCCAAGTTCGGGCAGATAGTCGAAATTGACGACGTCGCCTTTCCTGATGCTGCCGATCGAGAGTATGGTTTGCTCGAACTGGCCGATGCGTGCCTGCAGGCGGGTGAACTCGCCCTCGCCGGCGTTCTTGCGGATGCCCGATACCAGCGCCTTGTTGAAGTCCTCGGGCGCCGCGCCGTGCAGCATACGCAACTGCAGGCGTTTGGCACCCTGCATCTCGACCATGTCCTGCAGGGTTGCGGCCTTCTCGTGCAGGTACAGGCCGGCCACGTAACCCTTGACGAACATGACGGCGCGCACGCCCACCCCGTTGAGCTGCAACTGCTGGTTGGCCAGCCGCACGCCGTCGTCGAAACGCTGGCCTTCGAGTGTGGCCGCACCCGCCGCCCCAGCGCACGCAAAAACAAGGCACACGATGCAGCTGCGCAGAAGTCTGGTCGTCATGCACGCGGGCCGTGTTGCAATGGGCCGCCGATATCTACACCAGAGCCAGGGCGCGCGGCTGCGATCGTCCCCACGCAATCCACATCCTCGCTCGCGCCTGGTTGCGCGTGATCTGGCACGCCTGGACGGATCGAAAACCCTACGATCCTTCCCTGCACGCAGGTGCCCAATTGCTGATCAATCCAGTGGGGGGTTGACACAGGATGTCTCACACGCCGTCCAAAAAAAACACCGTGCGCCGCGCCGCTTCCTTGCCGATGCCCAGCACGGCCTGATCCTGGTACTCGGGCGACTGGTAGAACTGCTCCGCCTGCGCGGCGGTCGGAAACCGGATCAACACCACGCGTGTCGGCGACCACAATGCGTCCTCCTTGACCGACAGCTTGCCGCCGCGGGCCAGGTACTCGCCACCGTAGTGTTCCACGATCGGTCTGGCCTTCAGCTTGTACTGTTCGTACAGCTCGGGGTTGGTCAACAGGGTGTCGACGACGAGGTAGGTGGCCATGGGACGGTTCCTTCGGATGGTGCGATCGACAGGCCCGGCTGGACCTGCGCTGCTTGTCGCGGGCATTCTGGCACGGCCGTCGGCCAACTGCCCCGCACCGCCGCAGGCACGACCCATCGGCCTGTGCCATAGTGCCACGTCCACCACCGAGAGGAGCTCCGTCGATGCGCACACCCATCCTGTCGATCGGGCTGGCCCTGGCCCTGCTTGGCAACAGTTCGGCCGCGGCCGAGCTGCCGCTGGAGCAGATCAAACTGCCGCCGGGTTTCGCCATCGAATTGTTCGCCCGCGTCGACAACGCGCGCCAGATGGCGCTCGGGCGCACCGACGCGAGCGGCGGCACCGTGTTCGTCGGCTCCATGCGCGCGGGCAAGGTGCACGCGCTGCGCTTCGATGCAGCGTTCAAGGCGCGTGCGCCCAGCGTCGTGGCCAGCGGGCTGCAAATGCCGGTGGGCGTGGCCTACAAGGACGGCAACCTGTACGTCTCGGCGGTCAGCCGCATCCTGCGTTTCGACGACCTCGAGCGGCGCCTCGACAACCCGCCGGCGCCCGTGGTGGTGACCGACAAGCTGCCGGGCGAAACACAGCACGGCTGGAAGTTCATCGCCTTCGGCCCGGACGGCAAGTTGTATGTGCCGGTGGGCGCGCCATGCAACGTGTGCGAGCCCGATTCCCAACGCCACGCGAACATCCTGCGCATGAACGCCGACGGCAGCAACCCGGAACTGGTGGCAGCGGGCGTGCGCAACAGCGTCGGTTTCGACTGGCAGCCACAGAACCGGCAGCTCTGGTTCACCGACAACGGCCGCGACATGCTGGGCGACGACGTGCCCGGCGACGAACTCAACCATGCGCCGCGCAGCGGCATGCACTTCGGTTTTCCGTATTGCCACGCTGGCGACCTGCCCGACCCCGAGTTCGGCCGCAAACGCCGCTGCGACGAATTCACCGCGCCGGCGCAGAAACTCGGGCCGCACGTGGCGGCGCTCGGGATGCGTTTTTACACCGGCAGCATGTTCCCGGCGCAGTACCGCAACCAGATCTTCATTGCCGAGCACGGCTCGTGGAACCGCTCGCAGAAGATCGGTTACCGGGTTTCCCTGGTGCGCCTGCAGGGCGACAAGGCGGTGTCGTACGAGCCGTTCGCCACCGGCTGGCTGCAGGGCGATAACGTCTGGGGCCGCCCCGCGGATGTGCTGGTGCTGCCCGACGGCTCGCTGCTGGTGGCCGACGACTACGCGGGTGCGATCTACCGCATCTTCTA
>JANLQZ010000703.1:0-1647 GCA_031368125.1 Betaproteobacteria bacterium | reverse complement strand
CGTCGCGACCGCCGCGGTGCCCAAGTTCACGATCATCATCGGCGGCAGTTTCGGGGCCGGCAATTACGGCATGTGCGGCCGCGCCTATTCACCGCGGTTCCTTTGGATGTGGCCCAACGCGCGCATCTCGGTCATGGGTGGTGACCAGGCCGCTGCCGTGTTGGCCACGGTGCGGCGCGACGGCATCGAAAGCCGGGGCGGCAGTTGGAGCATCGAGGAGGAGGAGGCCTTCAAGGCGCCGATCCGCAACCAGTACGAACAGCAGGGCCATCCCTATTTCGCCACCGCCCGGCTGTGGGACGACGGCGTGATCGACCCGGCCGACACCCGCCGGGTACTGGCGCTGGGCCTGAGTGCGTCACTCAACGCGCCGATTCCGGATACCCGGTTCGGCATCTTCCGCATGTAACCATGCCCGCCCGCACACCCGCCCGGCCGCGTCTGCCGGCCACGAATTGCAACCCCCGGGCCAGATGATGGACACTTTGCTGCACCTTTGGCACAACCTGATCGGGCCGACCCCCGAGGCGATGGCGCAAAGTGCGCAGCGGCTCGACATGGCTTCGCTGCTGGCGCTGGCCGCCGCGCTGGGTTGGGCCAGCGGCCTGCGCCTCTATGCGGTGCTGTTCATCGCCGGTCTGGCCGGCTACATGGGGTGGATGGTGCTGCCGCACGGGCTGCTGGTGCTGCAGCATCCCGCGATGTTGATGGCCAGCGGCTTCATGTTGTTCGTCGAGTTCTTCGCCGACAAGATTCCGGGCATCGACAGCGTGTGGGACCTGTTGCATTCGGTCATCCGCGTGCCGGGCGGCGCCGCGTTGGCCGCCGCTGTTTTCGGTGCCGACAACGCGACAATGGCAGTGGTGGCGGCAGTGCTGGGCGGTTCGCTGGCGGCCACCTCGTTCGCCACCAAGGCGACCACTCGCGCCGCGGTCAATACCTCGCCCGAGCCGTTCTCCAACATCGCCGTCAGCCTGTTCGAAGACGGCCTGGTGGTCGGCGCCTTGTGGCTGGCAACCCAGCATCCGCTGGTGTTCGGTATCGCCCTGTGTATCACGCTGGTGCTGATGGTGCTGCTGCTCGTCACCTTGTTCAAGTTCCTGAAGGCAGTCTTCCGCCGGGTCGCCGCCTGGCTCAGCCCTTCACACGCCCGGCACGTCTTGAGGTAGTCCTATGTTCAACAAGATACTGATCGCCAATCGGGGTGACCAGCCGCGCAGCGGCGCAGCGGCGAAGCCAAATCGCGTGGCGCGCGAAGCGCGCGCAGGCGATTGCACCCCGATGGAGAAGCCTTATGTTTAACAAGATACTGATCGCCAATCGGGGTGAAATCGCATGCCGCGTGGCGGCCACGGCGCGGCGGCTGGGGGTCAAGTCGGTGGCCGTGTATTCCGACGCCGACGCCGACGCCAAACACGTCGTCGCCTGCGACGAGGCGGTACATATCGGCGCGAGTTCGCCCAGGGAAAGTTACCTGCGCTGGGAGCGCATCCTGGAGGCGGCCAGGGCCACCGGCGCCCAGGCGGTGCATCCGGGTTATGGTTTCCTGAGCGAGAACGAAGCGTTCGCGCAGGCCTGCGCCGACGCCGGGCTGGTGTTCATCGGCCCGCCACCGTCGGCCATCAAGGCCATGGGCCTGAAGGCCGA
>JANLQZ010000693.1:0-3399 GCA_031368125.1 Betaproteobacteria bacterium | reverse complement strand
TGGATGGTGCGCGACACCGGCATACTGACACTGGAGCAGGCGCATTTTCGCCTCAGCGGCATGCCGGCCTGGGCCGGTGGTTTTGTCGACCGCGGTCTGCTGCGCGAGGGCATGGCGGCGGATCTGATGGTCTACGATCTGAAGACTCTGGGCACCGGTCCGGTGGAGATACTGCACGACTTGCCGGGGGGCGAATGGCGGCGCGTCCAGCGCGCCCACGGGTATCGCTGGATCCTGGTCAATGGGCGGGTCACGTTCGACAACGGCGTGTGCAGCGGTGCCACGCCGGGGCATTTGCTGCGCGGTGGCGCAGCGCAAAACATAGAGGGCAGGCATGGGCAAACGTAACATCGAAGGCGATCCGCAGGGTGGCGCCGAGCGGATCCGCCAGGCGGCGATCGCGCTGTTTCGCGAACGCGGATACCACGGAACTTCGGTCCGCGATCTGGCGCGCGCGGTGGACATGGAAACCGCCAGCCTGTACTACCACTACCCGTCCAAGCACGACATACTGGTCGACCTGTTCAACTGCACCATGGCCGACCTGATCGCCGGTGTCGAAAAGGCCATCGGTAACGAGACCGGAGCCGAGCAGCGCCTGCGCGCGGCGGTGCGATTCCACGTGAATTTCCATGTCGCCCGCCAGGATGAAGCCTTCATCAGCCACAGCGAACTGCGCGCCCTGGATGAGGCGTCGCTGGAGCGCGTCGTCATGCAGCGCGACCAGTACGAGAAAGTCCTGCGCGCGCTGCTCACGACCGGTGTGAAGGAAGGATGCTTCGAGATCGCCGACGTCGGTGTCACGGCCACGGCGATCCTGATGATGTGCAGCGGTGTGTCCGACTGGTTTCGGCGGCGCGGGCGCCTGAGCGGCAGCAGTGTCGCAGGGCAATACGTGGACCTGGTGTTGCGCATGGTCGCGCGCCCGGCCCCTTCGGGCACGTCAGGCGCCGCGGGCGCGGCTACTGCACGCAACGCGCCGGCTGGCCGGGCGATGTCGTCGGCGCGCCACTGAATGCGCGCGTACGCGCACCCGGGCACCGCGCCGCGCCGCGCCGGTCGGTCACAGCTGCAGCGGTGCTACCGAGGCCACCGCCGCCGGGTCGTCCTTCCAGATTTGCGGGTCGCCATCGACATACAGCTCGATTTCGTTGCCGTCGGGGTCGGCAAGGTAAATCGAGCGGCTGACCCGATGGTTCTCCATGCGCCGGATCGCCACACCGGCCGCTTCCAGCGCCGCCTTGGCTTGGCGCAGCAGGTCCAGCGAATCGCCGATCTTGAGTGCGACATGGCACAGGCCCACGGCATCGCCGTCCACCGCGCGCGCCAGCGGGCCGACCTCGCGCACGGCCAGGTCGTGGTGGTTCTGGCCGTTGGCCGAAAAGAACACCATGTCGTGCTGGTAGCGCCCGACTTCGCGCAAGCCCAGAACACCGCAGTAGAAGGCGACCGCGGGCGCGAGCGCTCGCACATTGAGGACGACGTGGCCGACGCGCTGGACCTGGATTGGCATGGGCGAAATCATAGCGCCCTGGCCGCCGGTTGCGTGTGGTGCGCAGCCGCCGGGCCGCTGCCAAAAGGGCCATACCGCAGCGGCCCGGACACGCTGCGCCACCATGGCTCCCGACGCCTTGCTTGAGCTGCGCGGCCTGCGTAAGTCGTTCGGCGGCGTGGTGGCCAACGACGGCATCACGTTCGCTGTTCGCCGCGGCGCGATTGTCGGGCTGATCGGACCCAATGGCTCCGGCAAGACGACGCTGTTCAATCTCGTGACTGGCCTGTACACGCCCGATGCAGGCGATGTGTTGTTCGACGGCCGGTCGCTGCTGGGGCAGGACCCGGGCCAGATAGCGCGCCGCGGCCTGGTTCGCACGTTCCAGCAGTCGGCGGTGTACGAAAAAATGAGCTGTGTGCAAAACATGCTGGTCAGCATCTCGCATGCCGGAGCGGGCTTCAAGGCCATGTTGTCCCGCCCCGGCCGCCCGGAGCGCGCGCGCGCCGCCGAACTGCTGGCGTTTGTCGGCCTCGGGGAGCAATCGGAGCAACTGGCGGGCGAGTTGTCCTATGGCCAGCGCAAGTTGCTGGAGCTGTCCATGGCGCTGATGGGGCAGCCGCGCATGCTGCTGCTCGACGAGCCGACCGCGGGCGTCAACCCGGCCCTGATATCGACGCTGGTCGGGCACCTGCGGCGGGTCAATGCGGACATGGGCGTCACGCTGCTCATCATCGAGCACAACATGCGCGTCGTGATGGACCTCGCGCACGAGGTCCATTGCCTGGTGCGCGGCCACCTGCTGGTGTCCGGTACGCCGACGCAGGTGCGCGGCGATGCACGGGTGCTGGAAGCCTACCTGGGGGCGACATGAATTGCACCACCTGCGGCCTCGACCGCAGCGCGGCGACCGGTATGCCGCGCGCGCAGCGTGCCCTCGATCCAGACCGGTATGCGCATGCCGGCTGATCCCGTGCCGCGGCTGAGCATCCGCAACCTGCACGCCGGTTACGGCCACACCGAAATCCTGCACGGGGTCGACCTGGAGCTGGCGCCGGGGCGCTCGTTGTGCCTGGTCGGCCCGAACGGCGCCGGAAAGTCGACCGTGCTCAACGCGGTATTCGGGCTTGCGCAGGTGCACCAGGGCCGGATCGAAGTGGACGGGGTCGACGTGGCGCGCCTGGGTTCGGCGCAGCGGCTGGGCGACCTGGGAATCGCTTATGTATTGCAGAACAGTTCGGTCTTCCCCGACCTGAGCGTCGAACAGAACCTCGGGCTGGGCGCCTTCCTGCTGAGCTCCCGTGCCAAGGCCAGGCAGGCCGTGGCGAAGATCCTGGACCGCTACCCGGCCCTCGCCGAGCGGCGCCGGGCCAGGGCCGGCGTGTTGTCGGGCGGGGAACGGCGCCAGCTGGAAATCGCCCGCGCGTTGATGTTGCAGCCGAGATTGCTGCTGATCGACGAGCCCTCGATCGGCCTGGAGCCCAAGGCGATCGAGGCGGTTTTTGCGATGTTGCGCGAACTGCAGCAGCGCGACGGCATGGCGATCCTGCTGGTGGAGCAAAACGTGCGCAAGGGCCTGGCATTTGCCGACCACGGCGCGGTGCTGGTAACCGGCAAACCGGTCGCCTTCGGTACCGGAGCGCAGTTGTTGTCCGACCCCAAGACGAGCCGGCTGTTCCTGGGTGACTGAGCGTCGACGCAGCCAGGCCGGGGGCTACCAGCTGTTCGCCAGGCCTTGCGCTCGCGCAGGCCCCCGGCAGTTCACCGACGTGCGCGCGGCCCCAAGACGCGGCCACGGAGCCGACCGGTGCCGTAGCGCCCCCGGTCGCGCCGCATCATGCGGACACCTCCCTGGCGATGCCGTTGCTGTCAAAGGCGATGCCTTGCTCCTGCATCAACTCGCGGAC
>JANLQZ010000676.1:0-2265 GCA_031368125.1 Betaproteobacteria bacterium | reverse complement strand
TCGATCCTCGACAGCGACGACGTGACCAGCATCCTGAAAGACTGCGGCGGCAGCACCGACGCGGCCACGGCGCGCCAGTGGCAATGGGCCATCAGCCGCTGGAAGAACATGGGCCTGAACGCGGCGCAGGCGGACAGCCTGGCGAGCGACGACAGCGAACGGATCACCGCGCGCATCATGGCGCGTTACGAAGAACGGCTCAGCGCCTACCAGAGCGTGGATTTCGACGACCTGATCGGCCTGCCGCTCAGGTTGCTGCAACAACACGCGCTGGTGCGCGAAAAGTGGCAGTCGTATGTGGGCCACGTGCTGGTGGACGAATACCAGGACACCAACGCGACGCAATACGAGGTGCTCAAGCTGCTGGTCGGTGGCGTCGCGCCCAAGGACGCACGCTTTACCGCCGTGGGCGACGACGACCAGTCGATCTACGGCTGGCGCGGCGCCACGCTGGACAACCTGAAACGCCTGCCGGTGGATTTCCCCGCGCTCAAGGTCGTCAAGCTGGAACAGAACTACCGTTCCACCGCGGCCATCCTGCGTGCGGCCAACAACGTGATCGGCCCCAACCCCAAGCTGTACCCGAAGAACCTGTGGAGCGACCTGGGCGAGGGCGAGCCGGTGCGCATCGTGGACGCGGACCATGAGGAACACGAAGCCGAACGCGTCGTGGCGCGCATCCAGAGCACCCGCGCCGGCACTGCGGACAGCGCCAGTGCACAGACCCAGCACAGGGAGTTCCGCGACTTCGCCGTGTTGTACCGCGCCAATCACCAGGCGCGCGTGTTCGAACAGGCGCTGCGCAAGGCGCAGATCCCGTACAAGGTGTCGGGTGGGCAGAGCTTCTTCGACCGCGCCGAGATCAAGGACCTGTGCGCCTGGTTCCGGCTGTGGGTCAACAACAACGACGACCCGGCGTTCTTGCGCGCCATCACTACCCCCAAACGCGGCATCGGCCACCAGTCGCTGCAGCAACTCGGCGTGTTCGCGGGGCAATACCGCGTGAGCCTGTTCGAGGCCCTGTTCAGCCCCAGCCTGGGCAGCGTGTTGCCGGCGCGCGCGGTGGGCAGCCTGCACGAGTTCGGCCGCTACGTGAACGACCTCGAATTCCGCGCCCGCCACACGCAGGGGGCCGAGGCGGCCGGCGCCTTCCTGAAGGATTGGCTGGTCGAGATCGGCTACGAGAAACACCTGTACGACGGCGAGGACAGCGAGAAACTCGCGTCCGCGCGCTGGACCAACGTGCTGGAGTTCTGCGACTGGATGTCGGCACGCTGCGGCGGGCAGATCGACGACACGGCCGGCGTGACCACGTCGAACGAGATCAAGAACCTGCTCGAAGTGGCCCAGACCATTTCCCTGCTGTCCACCATCAGCGAACGCGAAACCGACCAGAACGTGGTGACACTGTCCACGCTGCATGCCGCCAAGGGGCTGGAGTGGCCGCACGTCATGCTGGTCGGCGTGACCGAGGGCATGTTGCCGTTCAAGCTGGGCAACGAGGACAACCCGACCGGTCGCGCCGACGGCCCGATGAGCGATGCCGGGCCGCCCCAAGGCGCGAAGGCCCCCTCGGGGGGCAGCGCAGTACGCGCAGCGACAAGCGTGGGGGCCACGATGAGCGACAGCCTGACCGAGCGGCTGCAGGAGGAGCGCCGCCTGATGTATGTCGGCATCACGCGCGCCCGGCGCAGCCTGGCCGTGAGCTGGACGCGCCGGCGCAAGAAGGGCCGCGACATGATCGCCGCACAACCGAGCCGCTTCATCGCCGAGATGGCGCTGGATGCCCACACCACCAAGGAGGACCCGCGCGCCAAGCTCAAGGCGCTGCGGGCCGAGTTCGCGCAGAAGGCGCACGATGCGGCGGCGCTCAGCCTCCCGGCGCTGCCGCGGTAGCTGCGAAACCAGGCTGCCCGCAAAACCTCGCCAGACGGGCGCGCGCGCTGCCACTGGCACAGCCGTGCCGTGCGCCGCCCGGCACCTGGGTGGCTTTCGGTGGTATGCGCTGGCAGGTGGTAAATTGCCGGGGCGCATAACATCTTGCACCTGCAGTCATGAACGAACTCAGCACCTTCTCGTTTCAGGCGCCGGGCTTCTATGCCGGGCTTGGTTACCAGACCGTGCTCGAGACCAGGGGCTTCACGGACGGCCTCGTGAAATTCACCCTGCACAAACAACTGGGCCGCCATGCCACGGTGTCCTGATCGGCCGACCCGGTTGATGGCACCGGCTGCGCATGTTGTGGCGGGTTTTCGGCCAGTGTGC
>JANLQZ010000649.1:0-3148 GCA_031368125.1 Betaproteobacteria bacterium | reverse complement strand
CCGGTGCAGGCCGACTCGGACACGGGTGTATCGATGACCCGGTGCGCACCGAACTTCTTGTCGAGATCGGTCATCGAATTGCCGACATACCAGGGGCTCCAAAGCCCTTGTCCGATCACGAACACCTCGGGGTAGGTGCCCAGCAGGTACTCGAAGGCCGCCAGCATGGCAGTCCCGTAGTTGTAACTGGTGCCGCGCAGTAGCGTAGCTTCGCGCTGCGAGCTGCGGTGCTGAGCACCTTCGGGCGGCCGTGCGGTGCTCATGGCGCGACGCCGGAACTGGCAAACACGCGCGATGTCAGCACCGACAGCGGCGGGTAGGCATCGGCTTGCGCCTGCCCCCAGGCGTCGGCGACCTCGACCGCAATTGCCGCTTCCATCGCCGCCAGTTGTTGCGGCTCGAGCAGTCCCGCTGCCAGCAACCCGGCTACCAACCGCGCAATCGGGTCACGCTTGCGCCAGGCCTGTACATCACCCGAGCTGCGATTGACACCCACATCGATGTCCTCGCGCCAGTCGACATGGCCATACCAGCGGTAGGTCACGGCCTCGAGAAACCCGGGACCGTGTCCGGCGCGCGCCTGGCCGATCAGCCGCGCGGCCGCGGCGCGTACCTGCACCACGTCGTTGCCGTCGACGATCTCGAAGGCGATGTCGTTGGCCGCCGCGAAGCGCGCGGTGGCCTCTTTAGGCTGCCGCAGCGAAATATGCATGTGGCTTGCAAACAGGTTGTTCTCGACCACAAACAGCATCGGCGCCTCGAGCATGCGTGCGAGGTTGAGCGACTCGTGCACCACACCCTCTTCCACCGCACCATCACCGAGGTACGACACGCCGACATCGCCACCGCCCTGCAACTTGGCCGCCAATGCGGCACCCACGGCCAGCGGCACGGTTCCCGAGACGATAGGCACCGAGCCGTAGAAGCCGTTGGGCTGGTCCCACAGGTGCATCGATCCGCCCATGCCGCGGGAGAGCCCGGTGTCCTTGCCCAGGATTTCGGCGAACAGGCGATGCAGGCTCGACCCCATCGACAACACATGGGAGTGGGAGCGGTGCGCACCAAACACGCGGTCGGTCTTGCGCAGCTCGGCGGCAACACCGACGGCAACGGCCTCTTGCCCGACCCCGAGATGGACCGGGCCGCCGATCAAACCATCGCGCCGGCCATCGGCCAGGCGGCGTTCGGCCATCCGTATCCGGAGCATCATCTGCAGCTGGCCAAGCAAGACGCCGGTGTCCTGCCCGGCAACGGCTATTGGCTGCTGGCAACAGGCAGGGTCGGCCAGCTGGCCGAGGGACCAGTCGTTCATGCCTTACTTGCCGTAGAACGCCCGAACAGTGCGAACGATGTAATCCACCTCGTCGTCCGTCACTGCCGAATTCATCGGAAGCATCATGCACCGCTTGAAGAAAGCATCGGTGACCGGCAGGTCGACCGTGAATCCCAGCTCCTTGAACTGGTGCACCGGCGTGCCGGCCCACTGGACAATGGTTTTGACGCCATGCTGGTCGAGATAGGTACGCAGTTCGTCGCGCCGATCGGCCTGCAGTTCGTAGTTTTGGTATACGTCGAAATGGCGCGGGTCGACTCCTGGCGCCGGTGGAAGCGCCAGCTGGGCCAGATCGCCAAGGCCCGCCTGGTAGCGCGCAGCGACCGCGCGGCGGCGCTCGATTTCCCGCGGATAGGATTTGAGCTTGTAGTCGAGTACCGCTGCCTGCATGTTGTCCAGGCGCGAGTTGTAGCCCCAGGCCACCACGCGCCCATCGGCATTTCGACCATGGTCCTTGAGCAGGGCGATCCGTGTCGCAACTTCATCGTCGTTGGTCACGATCGCACCACCGTCGCCGAAACATCCAAGCAACTTTGCCGGATAGAAACTGACGGTCCCGAATTTTCCGAAAGTGCCGGCGCACCGGCCGTTGAAGCGTGAACCCAGCGCCTGCGCGGCATCTTCGACAACCATGATTCCACGCCGGTCGGCGACCGCTTGCAACGCGTCCATGTCGCAGGTCCGGCCATTGATCTGCACCGGCATGATCGCCTTGGTCTTCGGTGTGATGCGGGTTGCCACATCGTCGGCGTCCAGCATGTGGTCCGGCCCGCATTCGGCCAGGACCGGAATCGCCCCGACCATATGCACCGCGGCCGCCGTCGCTATATAGGTGTGGGACGGCAGGATGACCTCATCGCCCGCACCGATGCCAACCGCCTTGAGCCCGATGATGATCGCGTCGGTACCATTCGCCACGCCAAAGGCGTGTTTCACGCCCATGTACTTGGCCAGGTTGGCGTCGAAGTCGCGGCATTCCTGCTGCAGGATGTATGCGCCGCGGCGGCAAACACCCATCATCACTTCTGTCAGCGCCGCTTCATCACGCTTGAACAGGTCGGCATAGGGGAAAAACGGAATTGTCTTCATGTTTTCAGTCATCCAAATAAGTCACCAAGATCCAGGCGCAATGGTTCCGTTGCGCCTTCCAGAACACGATTACTGCTTGACCAGGTTTTTGCCGACCAGGACGAACTTGAAGGCGGATCGCTCGACCTTCGCAACCCGATCGAACCAATCGGAGAAGGACTGCGCGCGCTGGTCCCGCACGATCCGGGCCAGCACCGGCATGGCAAAGGTGAGGGCCCCGAAATAGCGAGTCTCTGCAGTGGAAAAATGCCGCAATATGCGCTGAATACGCCCGGCATCCGGCATCCGTGCCAGTGTGCTTTGTGTCCGCTCACCCCGGTAGCAGTGTATCAAACGGTTCAGCCGGTAGATCGGGTTGTGGTTGAGCGAATCGACGCAGATGAACGCCCCGCCCGGGCGCAAGACGCGCCTGATTTCAGCATCCACCAGAGATGGATCGCCGTAGCTAAGACAGCCGGCGCACGCCACCACGTCGAACGAATCGTCGCCAAAAGGCAGCGCCTCCATATCCGCGACCTGCGTGCCGACATGCATGCCCACGCCGTGCAACCGCTGCTGCAGCAAGGCAAGCGCGTGGGGCGAGACGTCGGTAGCGGTGACCTGGGCTCCGGTTTTGGCCAAACCCAGCGTATGCAGACCGGCGCCCGCCCCCAGTTCCAGCACCTGGTGCTGAGGCAATACCAGCTTCGCAATGCACGCCTCGTAATGAAGATACGGTGCGCGGAG
>JANLQZ010000612.1:0-4876 GCA_031368125.1 Betaproteobacteria bacterium | reverse complement strand
TATCCATGAACTTGACGATCAGCGGTCATCACCTCGAAGTCACCCCGGCCCTGCGAAATTATGTAACGACCAAGCTCGATCGAATTACCCGCCACTTTGACCAAGTTGTAGATGTCAAGGTCCTTCTCACGGTGGAGAAACTGAAGGAAAAGGAACGAAGGCAGCGCGCCGAGTGCAATATCCACGTCAAAGGCAGCGACATGTTTGCCGAGAGTTCCCACTCGGATCTGTACGCGGCCGTGGATGAATTGGTGGACAAGCTCGATCGGCTGGTGGTACGCCACAAGGACCGCTTGCAGGACCATCACCACGAAGCGCCAAAACGCCTGATGTAGGGCCAAGCCCCGCGAATACCTGTCAACCGCCCGACTTCCGGGCGGTTTTTTTGTGTGCATAATCTGCAACCGACCCATGAACCGACTCGCATCCATCCTGCCGCCTGCGCAAGTGCTTGTGCGCGTCGATGCCACCAGCAAGAAACGCGCCTTCGAAGAGGCCGGACTGCTGTTCGAGAACCTGCACGGCCTGAGCCGCTCGCTCGTGACCGACAGCTTGTTCTCGCGGGAACGCCTCGGCTCCACCGGCCTGGGCCACGCGGTGGCCATACCGCATGGACGCATCAAGGGCCTCAAGGCCCCGATGGCGGCCGTATTTCAGCTTGCCAGCGCGATCGGTTTTGACGCACCCGACGACCAACCTGTGCGCTTGCTGATCTTCCTGCTCGTCCCCGAAGCGGCGACCCAGAAACACCTTGAAATATTGTCCGAGATCGCCGAATTGCTCAGTGACGCCGCCTTGCGCGACAAGATGAGCGCCAGCACCGATGCGACCGAGCTGCACGCCCTGATCTCGCAATGGCAGTCCGCGCAACTGGCGTGAGTCCCGGGTAGCTCCGGCCCGATCTGCCGTGAAACCCACCGTCGTCAGCGCCGACGTCCTGTTCGAAGAATTTCGTGCCCACCTGAAATGGCAATGGGTGGCTGGACTGGGCGCTTCGGAGCGGCGATTTGACGAGGTGGCAGTGCGGGCTGCCCGTTCCGGGGCAGACCTGGTCGGGTACCTGAACTACATCCACCCCTACCGGGTGCAGATTCTGGGCGTGCGCGAAATCGCGTACCTGACCAACGCGACGCCCGAGGATTGCGCACGGCGCATTTCAAGAATCGTCACGCTCGAACCGCCGGTACTGGTACTGGCCGACGGGCAGAACGCCCCGGAAGCGTTGTTGTCGATGTGCGAGCGAGCGCAGCTGCCCATGTTCGCCACCGAGGCGTCGTCGGCTTTCGTGATCGACGTGCTGCGGGCGTATTTGTCCAAGCACTTCGCGGACCGGGCGTCGATGCACGGCGTGCTGATGGACATACTCGGGATGGGCGTGCTCATCACCGGCGAGTCCGGCCTGGGAAAAAGCGAACTCGGCCTGGAACTCATATCGCGCGGCAACGGGCTGGTGGCGGACGACGCGGTGGACCTGTACCGGATCAACCAGACCACCATCGAGGGGCGGTGTCCGGACCTGCTGCAGAACCTGCTGGAGGTGCGCGGCATCGGGCTGCTCGACATCCGCGCGATCTTCGGCGAGACCGCGGTGCGCCGCAAGATGCGGCTCAAGCTCATCGTGCACCTGGTCCGGCGGGAGACGCTGGAGCGCGAATACGAGCGCATTCCGTATGAACCACTGACCCAGGACGTGCTCGGCATCGCGGTCCTGAAGGTCGTGATCCAGGTGGTTGCCGGACGCAATATCGCGGTGCTCGTGGAAGCCGCCGTGCGCAACACGATACTGCAGCTGCGCGGCATCGACACCTACCAGGAGTTCGTCGAGCGGCACCGCAAAGCCATGGGCGACTGACCGCGCCGCCGGCCGCGCCGGGTGGCGGCCCGATCAGGTCCCGGTGCGCATTGACACCGGACGGTTCGGACACTTGTCCTTGTTGCAGTTCGCGTAGAGGCTCAGGGCGTGGTCGGCGATGGTGAAGCCCTTGGCCTTGGCGACCGCGTGTTGCCGCTTTTCAATTTCCGCGTCGTAAAACTCCTCGACCCGGCCGCAGTCCAGGCACACCAGGTGGTCATGGTGCTGCCCCTCGTTGAGCTCGTAGACCGCCTTGCCACTTTCGAAATGGCTGCGGCTCAATATGCCGGCCTGCTCGAACTGGGTCAACACGCGATATACCGTGGCCAGGCCAACGTCGGAGTGCCCGCCGAGCAGGACCCGGAATACGTCTTCCGCGGTCATGTGGCGTTGCGCGCCTTTCTGGAAGATTTCGAGAATTTTCAGCCGCGGCAAGGTGGCCTTCAGCCCGGTGCTCTTGAGTTCTTCGATGTTGGCCATGGCTGCTTTCTTCCTCTGGGGAACAGGATGCCGACGGTGGCTCAGCGGCTACAATCCGGTGATCATATCGCCACCCTGCACACCATGCCCGATCCCGTCTGTCTGATAGCCCGCCACGGCCTTGCGCTGGCCGTTTGTGCGGCTATCGCGGGCTGCTCTAGCTTCGATGGTGCCAGCAGGCGGCTGTCCGGCGTGATCACGCCATACCAGATCGACGTGGTGCAGGGCAATTTTGTGTCCAGCGAGCAGGTCGCCCTGCTCAAGACCGGCATGGGCCGCCAGGCGGTGCGCGACCTGCTGGGAACGCCGCTGCTGCAAAGCCTGTTCCATGCCGACCGCTGGGATTACGTGTTCACCTTCAGACGCAAGGGCGAGGAACCGCAGTTGCGCAAGGTGACTGTGTTTTTCAAGAACGGCGCCCTGGAAAAATTCGAGGCCGATGCGTTGCCCACCGAGGCCGAGTTCGTCGCCTCGCTGAACCCGGGTCGTAAAGCGGGCGCCGTCCCGGAACTGGAAGCGAGTGAAGAGTCCCTCAAGCAGTTTCCGGCCGCCGCCAAGACAGCCGAGCCCAAGACGCTGCCGCCGCTGCCTTCGACCTACCCGCCGCTCGAAGCCGCCACACCCTGACGGGGAGCGTGAGGCCAAGTCGATGACCGCCGACACCAAGCGCAGGATCAGTATTGCCGGGGCGTCCGGTCGCATGGGGCGCATGCTGATCGAGGCGGTCCGGGCGAGCGGCGACTGCGAACTCGTCGGCGCGCTGGACATTGCGGCCAGCCCCTTCATCGGCACTGACGCCACCGCGTTCGCCGGGACCACCAGCGGCGTGCTGATCACGGCCGACCTGCAGCGCGGGTTGAGCGGGGCCGATGTCCTGATCGACTTCACGCGGCCCGAAGGCAGCCTGGCCCATCTGGCGGTCTGTCGTGAACTCGGCATCAACGCCGTCATCGGCACCACGGGCTTCAGCGCCGGCCAGAAGGCGGCAATCGACGTGGCGGCCAGGGAGATCGCCATTGTCATGGCCCCGAACATGAGTGTGGGCGTCAACGTCACGCTCAAGCTGCTCGAGATGGCGGCCCGGGCGCTCGCCACCGGATACGACATCGAAATCGTCGAGGCGCACCATCGCCACAAGGTCGACGCCCCGTCGGGCACCGCGCTCAAGATGGGCGAGGTCATCGCGCAGGCGTTGGGCCGCGACCTCGCAGACTGCGCCGTCTACGGGCGCCACGGCCTGACCGGCGAACGCGATCCGTCGTCGATCGGATTTGCCGCCATACGCGGTGGCGATATCGTCGGCGACCATACGGTGCTGTTTGCCGGCACCGGCGAACGCATTGAAATAACCCACAAGTCGTCCAGCCGGGCCACCTACGCGCAGGGCAGCCTGCGTGCGGCACGGTTCCTGGCCGGACGCACGGCGGGCCTGTTCGACATGTTCGACGTGTTGGGGTTGAACACACCCGCCCGATGAATGTCCTGCAGCTTTTCCTGAACGGCGACGCCGTCAGCAAACTGGTCACCCTCTTGTTGTTGTTGATGTCGGTGGGAAGCTGGGTGGTCATATTCTGGAAGGGCTGGGTATTGCGCCGGGCCAGCGGCGACGTGCGCCGCAGCACGCTGGCGTTCTGGCAGTCGACCTCGTTCGACGACGGCCAACGCAAGGCCCAGGCCTTCGACCGCGAAGCGCTGGTGGTACCGCTGATTTCGGCCACGAGGATCCAGGCCGACGGCACGCTGGCGAGTGCTGGCGACAAGTCGCAACAACTGACCCGCGTGTTGCGCCAGCAGTTGCACGCGGTGCTGCACAAGCTGCAGTTCGGACAGGTCTTGCTGGCGACGGTCGGGTCCACGGCACCATTTGTCGGCCTGCTCGGCACCGTGTGGGGCATCTACCATGCGCTGATCGGCATCTCCAATGCGGGCCAGATCACGATCGACAAGATTTCCGGGCCGGTCGGCGAAGCCCTGATCATGACCGCGGCGGGGCTCGCGGTCGCGATTCCTGCCGTGTTGGCGTACAACGTGCAGGGCCGTTCGATCGGCCGGATCGAGGCCGACCTGGAGGGTTTTGCCCGCGACCTGCGCGAGTTGATGCTCAGCCACTCGCCGGGCGCGTCGAGGGAACGCTGAGCCATGTCCTTCGGTCGCCTGGAACGCAGCAGCGCCGCGCCGCCAATGAGCGACATCAACATGACGCCGCTGATCGACGTGATGCTGGTGCTGGTGGTGATATTCATCATCACCGCCCCCTTGCTGGCCAGTTCGATCCGGCTGGACCTGCCCCGTACCGACGCGGCCACACCCAACGAGGCACCAAAATTCGTGCTGCTGGTGGTGGACAAGTCCGGGCAAGCGTTTGTCGACGACAAGCCCCTGACGCGCGACGAGCTGGCCACGTACTTGACGCGCGTCGCGGGACAGAACCCGGATACCGAGGTGCAACTGCGCGCCGACGCGGCGGTGGCGTATGGCCGGGTGGTCGAGGTGATGGGCCTGGCCCAGAAAGCCGGTCTGGGCCGGATCGGCTTTGTCGCCGAC
>JANLQZ010000599.1:0-5148 GCA_031368125.1 Betaproteobacteria bacterium | reverse complement strand
GTCGGTCGCTCCACACGGCAATTGCGGCGCCTGGACAAGCTGGCGGGGCAGACACTGCGCGGTGGCAAGCCACTACGCGACTACGCGCCTTTTGCGCGGCGGCTCGCCGAGTTGAAGTTGCGCCACTTCGTGCTGCAGGCCACCTGCTACCAGGCCGTGGCCGACGCCATGGCGGGCAGCGAGCCGGGCGCCGAAGCCTCGCTCATGAAGATCCGCGGATCCGAACTGCAGCAGGATATTGCCGAAGCCATGGTGGATGCGCTGGGCCTGGCGGGCATCGTCTACGCCGCGGCGGACCTGGCGGAGATGGGCCGGCCACCCGCAGAGGGTCCTTTCGAGGCGCCGGGCATCCTCAAGGACCACCTGCATGGCCGCGCTGCCACGATCTATGGCGGCTCCAACGAGATCCAGCGCAACATCATCGCCAAGCTGGCGCTGGGGATGTAAATGAACGCGATCACCCTCCCACCCGCCCTCGATGCGGAGACGCTGCAGTTGTTTGCCGACAGCGTGGAGCGCTACGGCCAGGACAGGTACGGGTTCGACACCTACCGCGCGCTGCGGCGGACCTCTCCCGCCTTCAGCGAGCAGGCCTGGCGCGACTACGCGCAGATGGGTTGGCTGGGCGCCGCGCTGCCTGTCGAGGAAGGAGGCTTTGGCAGCGACCCGAAGGCGGTGGCTGCGCTCATGCGTTATGCCGGCGAACGGCTGGCGCTGGAGCCGCTGTTCGCATGCGCTGTTGTGTGTGGTCGCCTGCTGTCGCTTTGCGGGCGGGCAGCGGCGGCTCGGTCGCGACTGGATGCGCTGGCCTCCGGCCGCAGGCTTTTCGCCTTCGCCCATGCCGAGCATACTGCCGATGCATTCGACGCCCTGGTGGCGACCAAGGTCGAGGGCGGCAAACTGTACGGCCGCAAGGTGGTGGTTCTGCATGGCGACCTGGCCGACGAGCTGCTGGTCAGCGTGGCCGAGCCTGCAGCCACTGTTGGCGATGCCGTACAGTGCCTGTCGCTGTACGCCGTGGAGGCCGACCAGCCGGGTGTTCGCAAGACGGGTTACGGACTGATCGATGGCCGCGGTGCGGCGAGTATTGATTTCAACGGGGCGGCGTGCACCCTGCTCGCGCACGGAGGCGAGGGCGCATCACTGCTCGGACTGGCGCTCCTCGACGCACGGCTGGCGCTGTGCGCCGAAGCCCACGGTGCGATGCGTGCGCTGAACAGGCTGACGCTGGCCTACCTCAAGGAGCGGCGCCAGTTTGGACGCCCCATCGGCATGAACCAGGCCCTGCAGCACCGCATGGTCGAGTTGTATATGCTGGAGCAGGAGGCGGCCGCCGTGATAGCCGCGGCGCAGCGCTCCGGTGGCCTTGCCGCAGCGCAGAGGGAACGGGCCGTCATGGGTGCGGTTGCGCACGTGATCGCCGCTGGCCGGCAGATCTCGCATGAAGCGGTTCAGATGCATGGCGGCATCGGCACGACCGATGAACTGGCCGTCAGCCACTACTTTAAGCGCATCATGGTCACCAACCGGCTGCTCGGGGACCGCGATGCGCATCTGGAGGCCTTCGCGCGCGCCGACGCCCTGGCCGGCGCCGGGTCGCCATGAAGACGCATGCCGCTGCCTGCGGCGAGGCCATCCGCCGACAGTTCGCGGAGTCCGAGGTTCCGGGCCTGCGGGTTCTGTTATTCACATGGAGACATACCGCGCCATGAAATGGGACGACTACCAATGCATACAGTTCGAGCGTCGCCAGCGCGTGCTCGTGATCAAGCTCAACCGTCCGGACCAGCTCAACGCGATCGACGGTCGGCTACACACCGAGCTCTCCCAGGTATTCACGGATGCCGCCGCCGACCCCGATTCCGACGTCATCGTGCTCACCGGCAACGGCAGGGCGTTCTGCGCGGGTGGCGACCTGGACTGGATGCAGTCCTCGATCGACCGGCCGGCCGAGTTCGAGCTGGTGGCGGCCGAAGCCAAGGCGATCATCTATTCGCAGTTGGATCTGTCCAAGCCGCTGGTGTGTCGGCTCAACGGGCATGCCACTGGCCTGGGCGCCACGCTGGCGGTGTGCTGTGACATCGTGGTCGCGCACACCGGTGTGAAGATCGGCGACCCGCATGTCAGGGTGGGTCTGGTGGCGGGCGATGGCGGCGCGTTGCTGTGGCCGCAGCTCATGGGGTATGCCAAGGCCAAGCGGTACCTGCTCACCGGAGACATCCTGAGCGCCGCCGAAGGCGAGCGCCTTGGGCTGCTCAGCGAGGTCGTGCCGCCCGAGCAACTAGACGAAGCAAGTTACGGGCTTGCCGAGCGGCTTGCGCGCGGCGCCACCAAGGCGATCCGGTGGACCAAGATCACCGCGAATCTGCCGTTGAAGCAGTTGGTGCACAGCCATTTCGATGCGGGAGTCGCCTACGAGATGCTGTCCAACATGACCGGCGACCACAAGGAAGCGGTGGCCGCATTTCGCGAGCGCCGCGATGCAGTGTTCACTGGAAATTGAGTTGTGATGTTTCGCGGGAGACCTGGCCAATGAGAAACCTCACCACTGCCAGCCTGGAGCTGGCGACCTGGATCGCAAAGCTTGGCAGTTTCACCGCTGCGGCAGAGCGGCTGTGCACGACGCAGCCCGCAGTTTCGGCGCGGGTGCGGGAGCTTGAAGAAGCGGTGGGTCAGAAACTGTTTTTGCGCCAGGGCCGGGGTGTGGAGCTCACCATCGAGGGGCGTGAGTTCGTGCGCAGCGCCGCGAAACTGCTGCGGCAGGTGGAGGAATTGTCGCAGTCATTCAGCAAGGCCAGCGCGGCAGGCGTCGTGCGCATTGGCACCAGCAGCATCTGCCTGGATATGCTCGGTGCGCTGACCATGCGCGTGTCGCAGACCATGCCGAAAGTTTCCTACGATGTCGAGATCGACCGTGCCGGTCGTCTGCTCGACCTATTGGAGTCGCGCAAGCTGGATCTGGCCATCGTGTCAGGGCCCATCGACCCGCACAAATTCAAGGCTGTGAGTCTGGGATTCGACCGCATGGTGTGGGTCACGTCGCCGCAGGTGCTGCAGGACCGCCGGGGCTGCGATCCCGCCCGATGGCTCGAGGGCCTGCAGATCTGGTGCGTGCACCGGGAGTCCTTCTACTGGAGCGACGCCACGCGCAAGCTGGTCGCCCATGGCGCGGAACTGGACCGTGTCAACGCCATCAACAACACCCTGGCCGCGTCGCGTATCGTGGGTTCCGGTGCGGGTATCGGGCTGCTGTCCGAAAACCTGATCGATCGTGAACTGATGGCCGGCACGCTGGTCCCGATTCCTGGCTTGCTGCCATGCGAGGACATCGAGTTTTCGATCGTCAGCATGAAGGACAGTGACGGCCGCATCCAACGCGAAATCATGGAGGCTGCCGTCGCAACCAGTCCGTTTCGCAAGACGACAACCGGAGCTTGAGCACGTGGGCCGCGCTGCGATGGGCTGCGGGGAGCCGCCTTCTGACGCCGACAGGTCCGCGCCAGCGCGGCTATCAGGCCCTTATGGCGGCCCATTTCGAATGACGATTGCACACCCGAACGCGCTGTCTATCATTGACCGGATGACGGCGGCCTTTGCAGGCTCCTTCAAAAGCTCATTTCGGAGACTGCTCATGCTGAAAAGCCAATTGCTTCGCGTGCTGCTGGTGCTTGTCTGCGTCGCTGGCGCCGCGTCGCAGGCGCATGCCGACTACCCCGATCGCCCCGTCAAGTTGATCATGCCGTACGCGGCAGGCGCGGGCGCGATGGACCTCGCGGCGCGGCTGATGGCGGACAAGCTGAGCGCCCGCATGGGCAACCCGGTCATCGTGGTGAACCAGCCCGGCGCGGGTGGCACGATCGCCGCCGCCGCCACGGCGCGCGGGCCCAAGGATGGCTACCAGATGTATTTCGGCGCGTCTTCGGCGCTGGGCTACACCAGGCTCATCAACAAGGACCTGAACTACGACCCGCAGAAGGACTTCACGCCCATCGCCATGCTGGGCACGGTTCCGGTGGCGTTTTTCGTCAACGCATCCAGCCCCATCCGCACGCTTCAGGACCTGGTGGCCGCGGCCAAGGCAAATCCGGACAAGCTCAATTTTGGCTCTCCCGGCGTGGGTACGGCGACCCATGTGGCCATGGAGATGTTCATGGGCAAGACCGGCATCCGCATGAAACACGTGCCCTACGGCAGCAACGCCAACTACTGGAGCGACCTCATCGGCGGGCAGCTCGATGTCGTGACGGCCGGCATCACGGGTGGCCTCGCGTTGACCAAGGATGGCCGGCTGCGAATGCTCGCGACCGCGACCCGCACGCGCTCGCAGGCCGCGCCGGACGTGCCGGCGGTCGGCGAGATGGTCCCCGGCTACGATGCGCCGGCCTGGATGGGCCTGGTCGTGGCCCACGGCACGCCCGAGCCCGTCGTGGCCAAGCTCGAGAGCGCCGTCATGGACGTGTTTTCCGATCCGACAACCAAGAGCGAGCTGGCGAAGGCCGGCATCGAGGTCGCGCCACTGGACCGCAAGGCTTTTGGCGTCAAGATGGCGGCTGATCTGGCGGTGTGGGAAAGCACGCTGAAGGATTCGGGGCTGATGCAGCCGTGAGCGGCCATTGTGTGTGAACCACCCCTGATTGTGGTGCGACTGTCAACTCTGCCATGCCCGGCGTAGATTTCCGATTGCTCAATATCGCCGATCTGCGCGTGCGCGCGCGCCGCCGGCTGCCCAAGGGGTTTTTCGAGTTCATCGAACGGGGCGCCGAGGATGACCGCGCGATATTGAACAATCGCACGGCCTTCGAGGCTTTCATGCTGCGACCCAAGGTTTTGCGCAACGTCTCCGGGCGCAGCCTGGCCTGCAACATCCTCGGTCGACCCTCGGCCATGCCGCTGGTCATGGCGCCCACCGGCGCGGCAGGGTTGATGTGGCATGACGGCGAGATCGCGCTGGCCAAGGCCGCTGCAGCTGCGGGCGTGCCCTTCACCCTGTCCACCGCGTCGCTCACGTCGATCGAGCGCATCGCCGCGTCCGCGCCCGGCCGGCTCTGGTTCCAGCTCTACATGTGGCCCGACCGCACGATGTCGCACGATCTGGTGAAGCGCGTGCAGGCGGCCGGTTTCGAAGCCCTGATGGTGACGCTCGACACG
>JANLQZ010000535.1:0-1761 GCA_031368125.1 Betaproteobacteria bacterium | reverse complement strand
GGACCGCTACCTGGAGGCTTTCGTCCAGAGTTATGGCGCATGGGTCTATGCGCTGCTGTTCCTGATCATTTTTGTAGAAACCGGCGTCGTGGTGATGCCGTTCCTGCCCGGCGATTCCCTGTTGTTCGTGGTCGGTGCGATGTGCGGCGTCGGATTGATGAATTTCCCGGTCGCGGTCGGCCTGCTGTTTGTTGCAGCGGTGATGGGAAACCAGTCGAACTACAGCATCGGCCGTTATTTCGGTCCGAAGGTATTCCAGTGGGAAGATTCGCGGTTGTTCAACAAGCGCGCATTCAACCAGGCGCACGACTTCTACGAGCGTTATGGTGGCGTCACGATCGTGGCCGCGCGTTTCATGCCGTTCCTGCGCACCTTTGCGCCCTTCGTGGCCGGCGTGGCCCAGATGTCGCGCGGCAAATTCACGTTCTACGACGTGACGGGTGGCGCGTTGTGGGTTGGCGGCATCATCACGGTGGGCTACTTCTTCGGCAACATCCCGTTCGTGAAAACCCACCTCGACAAGATCATCTGGGCCATGATATTGGTGCCAGGCGTGCTGGTTTTCCTGGGCGCCTGGAAGGCCCGGCGCCAGTCCAGGATTACCAAGTTGGTGTGATATCCGGCCAGCCGCGCCACCCCCGCGACCGCCGCCCGCCCGCTCCAGCGCAGACCGGCGCTCCCCCAGTACTGCTTCGATCGTGCCGCGATTGACATGTGTCAACGTCGATCGCGGCGCGTGGCACGACTCTGCACCGCAAGGCGTGAGGATTTGGGGTGTTTGCTCCCCTTGAACCTCGACGCGATGACCGCCGGCACTGGTGTGGCGGTCCGCCCGCGCCGCGATTGCACCGAGACGATGCCAAGGAGCCCACCATGTTCAGCAGCCTGATGCCATAACGCAAGGTGTTCTTCGAACTGCTCGCGGCCCACTCCGACCGGGGTGTTGCTGGCGCCAACGCCGCATTGCGGTTGGTCAATGGATTGGGCCAGGGCACCGAGGACATACCGGTGCTCGTGGCCGAGGTCAACATGAACGAGACAAGCGCGGACAAGATCAAGGCCGAGTTGATCACCTTGCTGCACAAGTCATTCACGACACCCATCAATCGCGACCAGATCCACACCCTGACCATCGAACTCGACAACCTGGTCAATGCGTTGCGGGAGGTGGCCAATGCCGTGGGCATGTACAACATCACCCAATCCACCGTCGAGGTCCGCGAGATGGCGTCTCTGGGCGCGGACGCCTGCATGCGGCTGAACCGCGCGGTCATGGCGTTGCCGCACAGGAACCGCAACGCGGAAACGGTCAACCTGCGCAAGGAGATCGACGAGATCGAGTCGCAGGCGGATCGGGTGCAGCGCAAGGCGATCAGCCAGATCTTCGAGGGCACCGACGAGCCGGCCATGGTCGACCATTAGTCATTTTCGGTGCGCTCGTTGGGGCTTTGGCGTGCAACGTCATCACCTGGTATTACGGCATTCCCTCCTCGTCGTCACACGCGCTGATAGGCGGTCTGGTCGGGGCTGCGGTCGCCAATGCGGGTGGGATGTCCCCGATCATCTGGAGCGGTTTTGGCAAGACCCTGATCTTCATCATCATCTCTGCGCTGGTGGGGTTTTTCATCGGCGGCATGCTCATGGCGCTGGTGGCCTGGCTGTTTCGAAACCAGACACCGTACCAGGCGGGCAAGTGATTCAAGCATGGACAGTTGCTCGCGGCGGCTGTGTATAGCCTGGGCCACGGCGGCAACGACGCGC
>JANLQZ010000526.1:0-2675 GCA_031368125.1 Betaproteobacteria bacterium | reverse complement strand
CTCGGTATCCAGGTGTGGCGCTCGCCACCGATAGGCGTCGAGATCCGTGGTTCGGCAGCACCCAGGGCCGGCTGGTCGCTGTTCCGGCAAGGCGCTTTGTCCGCGTTGACCAATCCGAAGGGGCTGCTCTTCTTTGCCGCGTTCCTGCCGCAGTTCATCGACCCCACGCGCAGCCTCACGGTCCAGTTCTTCATCATGGCCGGAACCTTTGCCGTGATCGAAATTGCGACCGAGTTGTTCATCGCCAGCATGGCCCACCGCATCAGCCCCTGGCTGCGGCGCGTTGGGCGGCGCTTCAACCAGGCCTGCGGCGGGGTGTTCATGCTGGTCGGGGTCGCACTGCCCCTGCGAGGTTGAGCAGGCCACCGCCGGCGGCCGGACTCCAGCGCCCTCACATGCAGGAGCGCGCGGCGGCCATCAACATGCCGGCGAGTCCCATCCTGCTGGCCTGGATGCTCGCGCTGCGAATGCTGGCGCGCCGCCCTCAGCCGTTTTTGCGGCCCACGACATAACTCACACCCGCATCGCCATAACGTTCGGTGTGCTCGCAGCCAGCAGCCATGGCGAACACATCACCGATGCGGTAGGTGGTGAGCACGCCACCTACGCCCAACGCGACTTCGCCATCGGTCACCAGCGCCTTGACCGCAAAAGGATGGGTGTGCGCACCCAACTGCTGCCCGGCCGGCAGCGTCCGGTCGAGCACTTCGTCAAATCCTTCGGTGATCAACTGCTGCCTGAATTGTTGCGGGTCCATGGTGGGGTCCTCGTAGTTGGCTTGGGGAATTCACCAACATTTTGCATGACCCGGCCGACCGCCGGCGCTTTCCGTCCGGGTTCAACGCCGGCGCGCAAACGCAGCCATGTGAAAGGCCGAATGTTCCGGCGCATAACAAAAGTCGGTACCCACCGGGCAGGCGCGCCGCGCCTGGCAACCACTGCGCATGCAGTCCTGCCCCTCGGGCCGGTGCAGGAAAGCGGCACAACTGCCAACGTCGTAGCCGCCGGCCGCGAACGCGTGCACCGGGCAGGCGCCCAGGCAGGGCTGGCCGTCGCAGTTCAGGCACAGGTCGGCGGCCACCGGCTTGGGCGCCGAGATCGCCGGCCGGTCGCGCAGCAGCAGCACCGGCGCGACCAGCGCAAACCGGTACGCATGCCACAGGCCGAATTTCGGGTGGATCTGCAGCATCAGCGGACTGGTCTGGAGCGGTTCGGCGCGTTGGGCCCATTGCTGGAACGGGTGCCAGGGCG
Source organism: Betaproteobacteria bacterium (assembly GCA_031368125.1). GTDB lineage: Bacteria > Pseudomonadota > Gammaproteobacteria > Burkholderiales > Burkholderiaceae_C > CAISIP01. The sequence continues at coordinate 1,424 of JANLQZ010000526.1, read as the reverse complement.
GTCCATCGGACGGGTAGAGCGCCGCACCGGCGCATTGTTGCGCCAGCCCGTCACCGATCGCCTTGCTCCAGCGGTCCATCGGGTCGGGCAGGCCATCATGGGCAAACGCCGACGCCTCGAAGGCACTCCAGCATTCGGAGCCGGCCTGCCCCACCATCCAGACCACGGCCGGCCGCTGGCCCAGCGGCAGAACCGGCAGCTCGTCGGCGTCGGTCGGTATCCAGCCGCCCCGCACCCGCAGGCCGTGGCGGGCCAGGGCCGCCTCAAGCCCGGCGCGCGAGGCCGCTGTTGGCTGCATCGCGCGCCTGTCGGTGCGTGCGGGTCACGGGCGCGCCGGACGCGGTGGCCGTGACACGGGCTTCGAAAAACATGTCGCCGTCGATGTCGTTGCGAACCTGGTTGTCGAGTTGGCTCAACTCCACCGTGGCCTGTGCCGCACCGGCTTCGATCGCGTGCAACAACGCCTCGCTGCTGGCCAGGTCCTGCGCATGCGCGATGGCCGGGCCCAGCGCCGTGAAGTCGCGCGGGCCGGCCTTGGTGAAAACCCGGAACACGCCACGCACCGGCTGCGACACCGTGATGTGCACGCGTTGCGACACCTGCGCCAGCACCGCGCCCACCGCATTGGCCACCTCGGCAAACCGCGGCAACTTCAGGGTCACGCCCAGGCCCCGGGCCACATCCGGGTAATAACTCTCGGCCGGCGCACCCACCGCAACCAGCGGCAGGCCGGGCGCAAACTGCAGAGCAAACACCGATGGCGGACCGATCGGCGCGCCGCGCTGCCGCAGCGCCATCGTCGTCAACAGGCTGGCCATCTTGCCGGCGTTGCCTTCGCTCATCTGGCCGGCATCGTTGAGGCCGGCTTCGATCAATTTCTGGCTGATGGTGTCGATCACCTTGTCCACCACCTGGCGCGCCGGCGCCTGTGCGTCGCCCAGGGTCCACTTGCCCAGGCCATACAGGTGGCGCATCTGGCGCGCCCAGATACGGGCGCCGAATACCGCCGCATCGACGCTCCAGTGCTTCGACAGGCCCAGCACGTGCGCCGCGTCGGTGGGCGTGAAGCCGCTGTAGATGGCCAGGCCCTTGCGCTCGAGCCGCGCCAGCGCGCGCGACAGGCCGCGCTCCTCGACATTGGCGCGCTCCAGGTCCACCGGGCCACGCGCCAGCCGCTCCCAGGCCGCCAGTTCGTCGTCGGGCAGGCGCGACAGCAGGGCGGCGTCGGCATGCAGGCGCTGCGCGAACCGGATCTGGCTGGCGTGCGGCGATTCGGTCTGCTGGCGCTCCAGCACCGCCAGCACGTGCGGGTGTTCGTGCGCCAGCAGGCTCAGGGGAACGACGCGGCGCGGCCCGATCACCAGGCCCTCGCCGCCGCCAAACCGCACTTCGCTGTCGCCACCCAGGCCGATGGCGTAGATCCT
>JANLQZ010000521.1:0-2382 GCA_031368125.1 Betaproteobacteria bacterium | reverse complement strand
GGGCACCTACCCCGAGGTGTTCGTGATCGGACAAGGGCTTTGGAGCCCCTGGTATGTCGGCAATTCGATGACCGATCTCGACAAGAAGTTCGGTGCGCACCGGGTCATCGATACACCCGTGTCCGAGTCGGCCTGCACCGGCGCGGCCGTGGGCGCGGCGCTGGCCGGCATGAAACCTGTCGTGGTCCACCCGCGCATGGATTTCATGTTGTACGCGATGGACACCGTGGTCAACCAGGCCGCCAAATGGTCGCACATGTTTGGTGGCCAGGCCGGCCCGGCCGTGACGATCCGCAGCATCATCAACCGGGGTGGCGAGCAGGGCGCCCAGCACTCCCAGTCGTTACACGCCTGGTTCGCACATGTGCCCGGCTTGCGTGTGGTCATGCCGGCCTCGGTGGCCGATGCCCGTGACCTGCTGATCGCTTCCGTGCTGTGTCCCGACCCGGTGGTATTCATCGACGACCGCTGGCTTTATGACCTCGAGGACGAACTGCCGCCCATCGTCGAGCGCCCGCTGGCCGCGGAGCGGCCAATGTGCGTGCGCACAGGGGAGGACGTCACGCTGGTGGCGTGCGGATACTCCACCAGGCTGGCACTGGAGGCGGCGGACCAGTTGCGCCTGGGTGGCGTGTCGGCCGAGGTCATCGATCTGCGGGTTCTCAACCCGTTCGATCCCGAGTGCATTGTGGCGTCGGTCGAAAAGACCGGCCGGCTACTGGTGCTCGACGGCAGCTGGAGCCCGTGCGGCATGGCCGGCGAGGTGATCGCCAGTGTGGTGGAACGGGTTGCGCCTGCTGCGTTGAAGCGATCGCCGGCGCGCCTGACGTTGCCCTTTGCCCCCGCGCCCACCGCCCGGGTTCTGGAAAAGGCTTATTACCCCACGACCGCGATGGTAGTTTCGCGGGTCGAAAAACTGATGAAGAACGTGTGTTGAAAAGACTCTTTGACGTGACGGCATCGGCCGTCGGGCTGGTGATGGCGAGCCCTGTCTTGGTGCCGGCCATGTTCCTGGTCTGGTGGCAAGACCGCCATTCGCCTTTTTACATTGCGCCGCGCGTGGGTCGCCATGACCGGCCTTTCAAGATGGTCAAGCTGCGTTCCATGGTTATCCACGCCGACAAGTCCGGCGTGGACTCCACCAGTGCCAACGACAACCGGATCACCGCGGTAGGCCGGTTCATCCGCCGCTACAAGCTCGACGAATTGACCCAGTTGTGGAACGTATTCAAGGGCGACATGAGCCTGGTGGGGCCGCGCCCGAACGTCAAGCGCGAAACCGACCTCTACACGCCGGTCGAACGCAAGCTGCTGGAAGTCAAACCGGGTATCACCGACATATCGTCCATTGTCTTTTCGGACGAGGGCGATATTCTGAAGGACCAGCCGGATCCCGATATTGCCTATAACCAGCTGATACGGCCGGGCAAGAGCACGCTGGGTTTGTTGTATATCGAAAACCAGTCGCTCTGGCTCGACGTCAAATTGTGTTTTTTGACCGCGGTGGCGATTTTGTCGCGCGAACAGGCACTGGCCGGTGTGCAGACCATACTCAAGGATATGGGTGCCCCGGCCGATGTGCTGCGACTGGCCAGCAGAAAAGAGCCGTTGCTGCCGCGGCCGCCTCCGGGCGGCGACCGGATCGTGACCTCCAGAGACGGCAATCCCTTTCTCTAGATTCCGGCGTATCGAGTTACACCTATCGGATTAATTTTGGATCGGTGGTTTCAAGTACCCCACTAGAATATCCGGTGCGAAAGTGCGCCAATTGTTTTCGCAGGTTTCATATTCACATACGTGGGTGTAGTAATGAGCAATCTAATCGATATTCAAACCCAGATCGAGAAACTTCAACGGCAGGCCAACGACATCAAGGCCAAGGAGTTTGACAGGACCGTGCGGGACATAGTCGCCCAGATGCAGGCCTTCGGTATTACGGTCAAGGATTTGCAGAGTGCGACCACCCGCGGGGGCAAGCCGCATGCGAAAGTGGCATCCAAACGCCCGGGCAAACCGGCCGGTGGCAAGGCGCAGGTCAGGGTGCCGCCCAAATACCGCGGGCCCGCGGGCGAGACCTGGAGTGGACGCGGCCTGATGCCGCGCTGGCTGGCGGCGCTGGTGGCGCAGGGCCAGTCAAAAGAAGCGTTCTTGATCGAACGCTGATCGCGCCCCGCAGTGCAGATGCCGAGCCGCCACCCCGCAGGGAACAAGTTTTTATTCTGGCTGGCATTCAGTTGGGGCGTGTGCACTTTCTTCCCGGTTGGGGTGGCGTATGCCCACATGCTGCTGGTGGCCGTGTGCCTTGGCGGCGACATGCGCCAGCGCCTGGCACGGCTGCGGCAACGCACACTCCTGTGGCCTATGGCGGCGTTTCTGGTCTGG
>JANLQZ010000502.1:0-10045 GCA_031368125.1 Betaproteobacteria bacterium | reverse complement strand
ATCCAGCTAGGCATGCTCAAGCGCCTGCGCGGCACCCCGATCGCGCGCCACAGCGCCGCACACGGCATGGTGTTCGACCCCGCCCCGCCCTACACGGTGCGCGAGACCGCGGCGGTGAGCGCGTCCGACGTGCAGCGCTTCACACGCCTGGCGCGTTACTGGGACCTGCTCGCCAACTCGGGCCGCTTCAAGCGCAGCCTGGTGTTGTTGCTGGAGCCGCGCGACCTGCCGCTGCAGCAGCCACCCGCCGGCCGCCCGTGCGAAGCGCACAGTGGGTGGTCGGCATTTGATCGGCTTCTGCAGTTGAGTGACTGGCTGTGGGCGGCCACAGGATCGACCAGCCGGTTGACGCCCGAGATGCTGGTCGACCAGCTTTTCACCTACCTCCGCGATCAAGGGGGTATCCCGCCCGGGGATTGCCGCCAGGCGTTGCTGGATGACTATCTCGATAGCGGCGCGCGCGCCCGGCCAAGTGTGCTGCGGGACGTGTTGCCAGCGCGAACCGCGCCGGTCCGCAGGCCGCCAGCGGCGTTGCCACGCCAGCAACGGCACCGCAATGACCGGGCCGCAAGGCCGCAAGCGCCGGCGAGCGCATGAAAGCCGGCGCCGCGCGGCGCCCCCTTTGCCATCGGCAAAGCGGTTATAAACAAGGCCACACGGGTAAGCACCATGGACGACAAGACCACCAGACCGGAGAGCATCGCCGCCCAGGCACTGGGCTGGATCGACGAGCACACACGCGCGATCACGCCGCCGATCCACGTGTCATCGACGTACCTGCGCGACGAGGACAACCAGTACCGGTCGGGGCGGGTCTATGCGCGTGCCGACAACCCGGCGTTCGACCAGGCACAGGCGGTGATCGCGCGGCTGGAAAACGGCGCCGACGCGGCGCTTTTTGCCTCGGGCATGGCGGCTGCCACGGCGGTGTTCCTGGCGCTTGCGCCCGGTGACCATGTGCTCGCGCCGCGGGTCATGTACTGGTCGCTGCGCAACTGGCTCATGACTTTTGCCACCCACTGGGGGCTGCTGGTCGAACTGGTCGACATGACCGACCCGGTCGCCGTGCAGGCGGCGATCCGGCCCGGCGAGACCCGGCTGGTCTGGATCGAGACGCCGGCCAATCCGTTGTGGACCGTGACCGACATCTCCGCCACCGTGGTGATCGCGCACGCCGCCGGAGCGATCGTCGCGGTCGATTCCACGGTGGCCACGCCGGTGCTGACGCGGCCGATCGCGTTCGGCACCGACATCGTGATGCACGCCGCCACCAAATACCTCAACGGGCATTCCGACCTGATCGCCGGTGTGCTCGTCACGCGCGAGGCCAACCCGTTCTGGCAGCGCATCAAGACCATTCGCGCCCAGGGCGGTGGCACGCTGGGCTCGTTCGAGGCCTGGTTGCTGCTGCGCGGCATGCGCACCTTGTACCTGCGCGTGCGTGCGGCATCGGCTGGCGCGCAACGCATCGCCGAACACTTTGCGCGGCATGCACTGGTGCGCGAAGTCCTGTATCCGGGCCTGCTGCAGGCGCAGGGACACGCAATCGCGGCGCGGCAGATGCAGGGTGGTTTTGGCGGCATGTTGTCGATCTGTGTCGCCGGGGGCGAGGCGGCAGCGGTTGCCACCGCCGCGCGGGTGGTTTTGTGGAAACGCGCGACCTCGCTCGGGGGTACCGAGAGCCTGATCGAGCACCGTGCCAGCGTGGAGGGGGCCGGTTCACCGGCGCCGCCCGACCTGCTGCGACTGTCGGTCGGCATCGAGGACGTCGGGGACCTGGTCCACGATCTGGAGCAGGCATTGGAGCTGGCGCATCCACGGCACCAGGGATGAGCCGGACGTGGCACCGCCTTGCGGCCGCCACCGGGGCATTTTTGTCTTGCCGCGGCGCGGCGCTGGCCCGGTGGCCTCGCCCCGACCGATGGTCGCCACAAGGGCGGCGCCCCGGTGCTGCAGGACCGAATCGGCGGGCAGGCACGAGGAGGTGGCAGAACGGCTGGTGGCCGAACTGGCAGGGGTGCTGGCACAACCGGAAGTCCCGCAAAAGTTCACCAATTCCGGCGCTGAGGTACCATCAACGGGTCCGGACGAGTTTGCCGCCTTCGTAGAGGCAGACCGTGCGAGAAGTGGTCGAGGTTGATAAGAGAACGCAAACTTCAGCTGGAACAGGCTGTGGCAGCGCTTGAATTTCGGCTTTTTGCCCTCAAATCGCCGGCATGAATGGTTTCAAGACGCCCCACCACGAAAGATTGACCAATGGCCAAAGCTGAAGCAAAAACTGCCGTCATGGCGGACGGCCTGCGTTACAAATCCAAGGCTTCGGGGTCGCCGTTTGCGGCTGCGGCTTCGTTTGGCGGCGCGACCATGTCCTGTTTCATGTGCGGAAAACACCGCGCGCGTTCGCTGATGGGAACACGCAAGGTCGCGGGCAAGTCGCAGACTGTTTGCGCGCCTTCCTGCAAGGCCCTCGACGAGGCCACCAGCGCCAACCACAGCTAGCGGGTTATTGCCGAGGCGACTGCCGCGCCGTTCAGGCGCTGGCGCCCAGCGCCGTGATGGAGCGCACGAGGTTGTTCCGCGCCTGTGCCTCCAGCCGATTGCCGAAGTACTCCGAATGGAATATCCGCTCGCGGTCCAGGAACCCCTGCAGGATGCGTTGCCTGCGACTTCGCCGTACCGGTTCCGGCACCGAGCAGTATTCGGCGCCGATTTGGGCTTCATAGACGTCGAACAAGACCGGCGGCGCGCCCAGGATCGCCAGGTCGACATCGAGCAGCAGTGCCTCGTCGCTGGTTTGCGGCAGGCGATCGTGGCAGGTGACCATGACCAGCGCATGCACCCGCTGCGCGACTTCCGGCGCGGCGCCCGCGCCAACCAGGGCAGCACGGGCCCAGTCCGCACTTTGGCGCTCATTGCCGCGGGCCGGGATCTCGTAGATCGCGTCGTGAAACCACAACGCCAGTTCCACCTCGGATGGGTGGGTGGCATGGTCCCGGACCAGGGCAAAGTTTCCAAGACAGGCGTCGAGGTGCTCGAGCGTGTGGTACTTGCGGTGCGGCTCCGAATAACGCGCGAGCAGCGCCGGCAGCAGCGCCGGGTCGGCGTCACCTATTCCCAGGCCGGTCCAGATCTGGTGCCAGGCGGCTTCGTATGGCATCGGCAAAATCGCGCGTGGCTGGCGCGCCCTGTGTCAGAACAATGCCCTCATGGTACCGGCGTGCTGGCCGCCTTGCCGCACCGCAGCGCACCACCAGGGTCAGGCTTGCGGGTTGTGGGCTCCGGAGACCGCGGCAGGATCCGGGTTCAGCCTTTACCGGTCTGCAGCAGCCACTGCGTACTGCGTCGCCACAGTTCGGACGCCAATGCCGGATCCTGCGCGACCGCGCTGGGCGACCTGGCGCGGCATTTGTCGTAGTACCGGCCAGTTTCTGTCGCGACATCGGGCGAAACTGCGCAAAACAGTGTGGTCGCGGCACCTTCCTCGGTGGAAATCATTCGCAGCTTGATCAGCGCGCGCAGCGGCCACGGCACAGCGCGCCAGACATCGGAGGCCACCACGCCCGGGTGCAGTGAATAGGTGGTCACGCCGCTGCCGGCGAGCCTGCGGCCGAGTTCGGCGCTGAACAGGACGTTGGCCAGCTTCGACACGCCGTATTCGGCCACCGCCAGCCTGGTCCTGGTTGGTTGGCGCACCGCATCCCAATCGATCCCGGGCGTCCGGTAGTGGGCCCGGCTGGCGACGGTGACGATGCGTGCCGGCGCGCTGGACTGGATACGCTCGAGCAGCAGTTGCGTCAGCAGGAAATGGCCCATGTGGTTGACGCCGAACGCGAGCTCGAACCCCGATTGGGTGAAACCACGGGCACCGGCCAACCCGGCGTTGTTGACCAGCAGATGCAAGGGCAGACCACGGACCAGGAACATCTGCGCACAGGCGCGCACCGAATCGAAGTCGCCCAGGTCCAGCGGCAATGCCTCGACCTGCGCACCAGCGACGGCGGCGCGGATCTGGTCGAGCGCCGGTTGTGCGCGTTGCGCCGACCGGCATGCGATGAACACATGCGCACCAAGAGCGGCCAGTTCGCGTGCCGTCACCAGCCCGATGCCGGTATTGGCACCGGTGACCAGAGCTACACGGCCGGACAGAGCCAGGGGGGTGGAGGTGGATGCAGACATGGGTGTGGGCAGATCGGGGGTGGGTTCCGCCGCCAGTCTAACTTCGACCGCCGCAGCGCAGCCGACCGGGGTTGCGCCCGCGACGAGAGTCCGCCCGGCGCCGGTGGCGGCGCGGCCCCGGCTCCCGGCGCCGGCTCCCGGCGCCGGCCTAGCTCTTTGCCAGCAGCGATTTTCCGAACGTGAAAACAGAATTCGGCGTGTTGGCCCATAGCGGTTGTGGATCGGGTTTCTTGCCCACGCCGCGCCTGGTCGGCTTGTGTATCTCGGCGCCATGACCCTTGGCGCGTTGTTCCAGCGCCAGCTGGCGCAGGGTGACCGTCTGCATATAGGCGACCAGCTTCGAGTTCAGGCGGTCCCACAGGTCCTGGGCCATGTCCTGCCCCTGTTCGTCGCCACGGTGTGTTGTGCTCGCGCGGCCCTCGTCACACGTGCCCTCGATGGCCCCGAGGATATCGGCCACGGTGATGTTTTCGGCCCCATGTGCCAGCGTGTAGCCGCCGCCCGGGCCGCGGGTGCTTTCGACCAGCCGGTGCCGGCGCAGCTGGCTGAACATCTGCTCCAGGTACGACAGCGATATCTGGTGGCGCAGCGCAATCTGGGACAAGGAAACCGGACCGGAGCGCTCGTACAGAGCGAGTTCGATCATCGCGGTGACTGCAAATCGGCCTTTGGTACTCAATCGCATGGTGCTGACTCCGGTGGCGCCACGATAACCGTGACGAGCCGAACTATAAGCAACTGGACACTTCGCGTAAATTCGAATTTGTAAAAATATTGCTTCGTAAAATACGATCATTTCGCAGTCAGGATTGGATCGGCGACACATGAACTTCAAACACCTGCATTACTTCTGGGTGACGGCCCGGGCCGGCGGCATCATGCGCGCTGGCGAGCAGCTGCACACCACGCCGCAGACACTCTCGGGTCAGATCAAGCTGCTCGAGGAATGGTTTGGCCGCAAGCTTTTTCGCAAGAGCGGTCGCCAGCTCGAACTGACCGACGACGGCCGGTTGGCGCTCGGTTATGCCGATCAGATATTTGCCCTCGGCGCCGAACTGGAAGGCGCGGTTCGCCAGGCCCGGGGCGGGCCGCGCGTGCTGGAATTCCGGGTCGGGATCGCCGACTCCGTCGCCAAGTCGGTGGCCTACCGGCTGCTCGAGCCGGCCTTGTCGGTGTCCGAGCCGGTCCGGCTGGTTTGCAGCGAAGGCAAGTTCCCCGACCTGCTGTCGCGTCTGGCGCTGCAGCGCCTCGATCTGGTGATAGCGGACGAACCGATGTCCCGACGCATCAGCGTCAAGGCCTTCAACCACCCGCTGGGAAGCACCGCGATGAGTTTTTTCTGCGCGCCCGGGCTGCAGGCGCAGTTGCGGGGGGAGTTTCCCGCCTGCCTCGACGGCATGCCGATGCTGATACAGGGCGCGTCGGCGTCGGTGCGGCAACAACTCGAAGGCTGGCTGGTCCGACACCGGATCCAGCCCAGGGTCATCGGGGAGTTCGACGACGGTGCTTTGATGACCGCGTTCGGGCGCGAGGGGCGCGGGGTATTCATGGGGCCGACCGTGCTGGAGGCCGAAACGGTGGCGCAGTTTGGTGTCCAGGTGATCGGCCGCAGCGACGAACTGGTCGAGGAGTTTTTTGCCGTATCCGTCGAGCGGCGCATCCGCCACCCGTGTGTGGCGGCAATCACCAGTGCGGCGCGTGGGCAGCTTTTCAGCATCTGATCCGGCCACCGGCCCGAACCGGTCCTGTCGATCGACAGCCGTTGGGTTTCAAGGGCTCTTTTCAGACGTGGCCACGTCCGTGGGCGGCAACCACAACTCGATCACGCCTGGCTGGGCTTGCATCGAGCGCGGCAGGTCGCGCACGGAAACCGGGTCGGCGTCGCCCGGTGACAGCCACGGTGCGCCGATGTAGCGCACCATCGCGCGGGCACAGTCGAGGCTGGACGGATCGTGCAGCACCAGCGTCGGTTTCGGCCAGGCCACCGGCCGGCGCTGCTGGCGCAAGTCGGCGCCTCGGGTCACGTTTTCGACCGGCGCCAGGACCAGGCTGGAGTCGGCCGCGGTCTGCAGCGCCTGGCGTAGCGCCGCGGCGCCCAGGCGCGATGATTCGTCGTAGATGTGGATATACACCGTGGTGCGACCCGGCTCGCGCTGGCAGGCCTGCAGCGTGGGCACGGCGCCCGTAGTTGCGGGGGCCTGCACCGCTGCGGCAGGCCCGGCGGCCGGAGGCGCAACGGTGGCGGGAATCGGCGTGCCCGCCACGACCGCGCCCGGCGCGCTCGCCGGTGCCGGCGCTGCCGCGCCGGGTCGTTCTACCGCCGCTGCGCCGGCAGCGGCCACGTCCGCGCCTTCCGGCATCAGCAGCCGCCCCAGCACCGGCAGGCGGCCCGCCAGCGTGTACACCACCTTGCGGCTGTCGCGCGCCTGCTCCTGGCGCGAAGCGCCCGGGTGCCAGTAGTTCAGCGCCGAGGTCGCCGTGTCGGGCTTGCGCACCAGGGCGCACAGGCTGCTCTGGGTGCGCTGGTAGGCGGCCAGGCAGTCCGGGTTGGGTTCCACATCGCGCGCGCATTCATCGGCGATCCTGCCTGCCAGGCGCTCCAGTCCGGCTTGCTCCAGCGGCCGCATGGCGGGGCTGCCGCGCAGGTCCAGCAGCAGGGAGGCCTGGGTGACCACATGTTCGGGAATCTGCGGACACGAGCCCTTGAACGACTGCAGCCCCTTGGAGACTTCGGTGAACAGCTGGCGTGCTTCGGTCTGCTCGTCGGTGCGGTTGCGCTGCAACTGTTCCTGCACCTGCCACAGCGAAAGAAGCAAGGTGCCGGAGGCGCCTACGCCCAATGTGGTCCCGATCGCCGCAGCACGCCCGCTGCGTTTCCACAGCGGCTCCGGCCGCGGCGCCTCGGCGGCGGTCTTGACCGACCCGAGACGGGCCGCCACCCGGATCGCGTGGCGCGCCGGCGTCTGCCAGCCCGGCAGCTGGGCCAGCCAGCTGTGCTGCATCGCACGGCCAAAATCTTCGCCGAGGCGGTGGTAACTTTCCCACTGGGCCTCATCGAACGACTGGTCGCCGGTGGATTCGTGCGGAAATTCCGCATGCCGCTGGGCATACGCGAGCAGGTCCACGTCCAGCGCGTCGTGCAGGTTCGGCTTGACGACCAGCAGGGTCCCTTCGGGCCGCCACGGCGGGCCGGCACTGCCGTCGGCGGCGGATGGCCCGGGCCGCTCGCGGTAGCGGATGCGCGCCAGCAGCACGCCGCGGCATGAATGGTTGTTGGCCATGTCCTCGGGTGACAGGACCGTCAGATCGTTGCAGTGTTGCTGGAACAGGCCCGCGGCTTCTTCATGGCTGTAGAAATCGATCTCGGCGCCGAAGTCGATGCGCGCCTTGCGCACCAGGTTCTCCAGATCGGCGAATTCGTACAACGCATCACAACCGGCGTCCGACAGGATGATGAATTCGAGCTCGCGCTTGAGCAGCGCATAGACTGCGCTGTTCTCGAAATGGCCGCCGTCCGACAGGTACCACCAGGGCCGCTCGACGCCATAGAAGGTGGCGGAGGCCTCGCTCGCCAGCATCATGGGCTTGGGTACGCGGCGCCACGCCAGGTCGCTGAGCCAGCGCAAGCGCACCCGTTGGTGCGGGGCGCGCATCCAGTGGCCCAGCCGCACGCCCAGGAAATACACCAGCAGCGCCAGCCCGCGCGAGGTGTGGGCGCCGGCCCCGGGCGAGGCGGCAGCGCCCGATACCGCGATCCAGCGCCCGAGCGTGCCGGTGTCGTGCTCGGGCCTGAAGGCGATGAACTCGCGCGGTCCGACCTCGACGCCGCGCCAGCTGGCCGTGACGGCCGTGCCCTTGCGGTCGGCGTTGTACAGGCCGCTGCGGTCGTCGCGGGTCTGGTTCAGGCAGGTCGTGATCAGGTGGATCGGTCCGCCCTGCGTTTCGGGCCGGTATTGGCGCAGGTTGGTGTCGTCGCCGTCCACCACCTGTGTCACGTCGGTGCGGCTGCCACCGTCGTCGGCCAGGTCGCGCGCACGGTTGCCGACCGCCAGGTAGGCGCGCGTGAGGCGGGCCCGGTAAAAGCTGTGCAACGAGGATGTGTTGGCCATTTGGGGGTTGCCGGCCGTCAGCGCCATCCAGGCCGACCAGGCGAGCGCCAACACGCTGGCGCGCAGCCATGCCGGCACATTGCGCAGCGCATCAAAGGTGTCGGGCGCGAAAACGAACCACTGCAACAGCACCAGCCAGGCGGTGACCAGCGCCAGCAGGCCGAGCAGGCTGCCCAGGTTGAGCAGGCGCGCACGCCAGTCGAGCGCGCGCATGTCCGAGTGCGCCGCCATCTGCTGCAGCGGCTGCATCAGCGCGCGCACCACCACCAGTGCCACGCCACCGGCACCGACGCCGCCCCACAACCAGCGGTTTCCGGTCTGGAATTCCTCCAGTACCCACCAGCTGAGCCGGTCCAGGGCACCGATGGCGGCCAGTGCCAGCGCAGCCAGCAACGCCCAGCGCAACGCCCGGGTCAGCCAATTGCGCAAACGCGCGACCTTGAGCGGATGGGCGGACCGGTCCAGTGCCATCCAGACCATCACGGCCAGTTGTCCCGTGACCAGCGAGCCCAGCGCCAGCACGCCGGCGCCGGGCCAGTTCAATCCGTAGCGCCGCGGGTCCAGTGCGCCCTCGGGCTGCAACGCGCGCAGCAACAGGTAGGCGCCAGTGGCCGCCAGCACCTGGAACACCGCGTCGCCCCAGCCCGGCCCGCGGGCGCTGGCCCCCGGATACGCGGTGTCGCGCGCGGCCCAGTAACCGGCAATCAGCCCCGGAGCAGTGGCCGCCCAGAACGCCAGCGACAGTGCCCACCAGGGCGTATACCAGCGCTCCCAGCCTTGCGGGTCGAGCAGCTGCACACTGTGTTGCCACAGGTGCGGCGTTATGACGAGCAGGCCCAGCAGCACGCAGGCGAACATGAACTCCAGGTGGATCGCCAGCCACGCGCGCAGGTAGGTCACGACGGCAATACCGATGTCGCGTGAACCGGCCGGGGTCAGGTAGCGGCCGTTGCGGCGCAGCCACCCGAGCACCGACGACCGGCTGTGCGCCATCAGCGACTGCGCGTGCCGCAACCCGTAGGTCGCCACCAGGCGGCCGTACATGCCTCCCACGTAACCCCCGCCCGAGACCGTGGACAGGTAGTCGATCCGGCCCAGCAGCCCATCGGACGCCAGTCTCTCGCCAGGAGGGTCGGTTCCCTCCTGGCTGCGGTTCTGGGCCAGACCGCGCATCAATCCGAGCGCGAACGTGGCGCTGCGCACGCCGCCGCCCGACAGTGCCAGGCCGACCCGCGGCAGCGTGAGTTCGTCCTGCTGGTATCCGCCAGCCGGACCGAGCACCTGACGGCGCCGTGCGTCGATCGCCGTGCGCTCGGCCGTGTGCAGGGCGCCGCAGTCATCGGCCAAGGCGGGTTCGGTCGTTTCGGGGGTCGGCTGGTTCGGATCGGGAACGGTGTGCACGGCAATTCCTCCCTGGCTGGCGTCGTCTGTGCGGCCTGCAGGCCCAATTCTGGGTCCAATTGCACCGACGTGCGCGTTTGCAGGCTCCCTTGGCGGCACAGCAGTCCGACCGCGCGCGCCGATCAACCAAAATCAATCACCGGTCATGGGCGCGCAGGTCGATGACAAGAACACGTCCGCGACCGTGGTGCGCGACCTGGCCGAAGCATCGTCGGGCTGATCCCTAAACCGACTGCACGGCCGCGTAGGCCACGATCTCGAGTCGCATGCCGGGCACCACGAGACCGGCGACCGCCATGCTGGAGCGGTTCGGGTACGGTGGTGCGAAGAACTCCCGGTACACCGCGTCGATGGTCTGC
>JANLQZ010000489.1:0-7049 GCA_031368125.1 Betaproteobacteria bacterium | reverse complement strand
GGGCGAGGCCAACCTGCTTGCCGTGACGGTGGAGCAGACCGATGGCACGCAGGCGACCGTCATCTACGCGGACGGGTCCCGCGGCAGCGTGCATGTTTCGGCGGCGCGGGGCGCTGGCGGCGCGGGGTCGCCCGCAACCGTCTGCGTCCGTCCCGAGCGGCTTCGGCTGACCACCGGGGGCAAGACTACGCGAAACACGATCACCGGGATCTTTGTCGGCCATCTTCATCTGGGCGCGACACTGCGCTGCGTGGTCCACGCGCTCGGCCGTGAACTGGTCGTGACGCTTGCAGACCAGGCCGGATTCGCCGCGCCCGAGCCGGGTACGCAGGTCGGCCTGGCGTGGGGCGCCGCGGACGCGCAACTTCTCGCCGATGACACATAAGGGAAACACCGTGCGGCAGTCCGCAGCCTGGTGCCCGGTGCGTTGTGCGCGTCGAGCGCTCAGAGCTCCGACAGGCGTTGCGCGAACTGGCGGCGCAACTCGGCGCTGTGGATCACCGACCAGTCCTGTGGGTAGGCTGCGCCGGCGACCACCTTGAGCACCACGAACACCGGGCCCTGCAGCCGGAGCACGGCGCCGATGCGCTGGTCGAAATCGGCAAGATCATCGAACTCGTACACCTGCCCAATTCCGGCAGCGCGTGCAAATCCCGCGAAGCTGACCCGGCCGGCCCCGGGTATGGGATGGCCTCCGTTGGCCTCGTAGCTATTGTTCTGGCAGACAAAATGCACCAGGTTCGCGGGTGCGGCCTGCGCAATGGTGACCAGGCTGCCGAGGTTCATCAGCAGGCTGCCGTCGCCGTCGATCACGATCACGCGCTTGTCGGGCCGGCCCAGCGCCATGCCCAGGCCATGCGACGAAGCCTGCCCCATCGCGCCCACCCCCAGGTAGGTCAGCGCCTGCGGCTTGATGGTGCGCCACTCAAACGCCGCCTGGTAGACCGGTATGACGATTTCGTCGGTGTGGTGGCGCGCCAATATCTTCAGGCATTCGTCGCGAGGCATCATGGCTCACTCCGGTGTTCGGCCAACGAGAAAAATGAACGGCCGCCGGCTGGCACGGGCGCGCTGAAACGCCTCGGGTATGCGCGCTTCGTCGCCGCGCCGGCTGAGCCGGGCATGCTCGATTCCCATCGCGTCGAGCACCGGCTCCACGATGCGCACCCCGTACTTGTCCGAGGCTGGCGGATCCCGATCGGGCTCCATGCCCTGCAGGCCCACGATCGCACACAGGCCGAACTCGTACTCCATGGCAACACCCCGGATGCAGTTCAGGGAGTCGAACAGCCCGGTGTGCTGCATCAACAACAATGCCGGCACACCGGCATAACCCAACCCGGAACAGATCGAGACACCCTCGTCCTCCTTGCACACGCGTACCAGGCGCAGCTCCGGGTCGCGCGAGATCGGCCAGAGCAGCCCGTCGCTGGTCACGATGTCGGGCAGCGCGACCACGGTCGAGATGCCGGCGCGCTTGACGGCCGCGATGATGTCGGCACCGCGAACTACATTTTCCTGTGGTGTTTCCATGGTGTAGTGGATGGTCAGCATCCCTGTCCGCTGTTTTTGGGGAAATGATCGGGTACCGGCAGCAGGCCGATCCACACGCTCTTGACCTGCAGAAACTCCTTGATCGCGTCGATGCCGTTCTCGCGGCCATAACCGCTGTGCCTGTAGCCACCCACCGGCGACAACGTGCTGACGCTGCGGTAGGTATTCACGTACACCGTGCCGGCCGCGATGCGCTCCGCCATGCGAACACTGCGCGCCATGTCCTTCGTCCACACGCCTGCGGCGAGTCCGAAGCGCGAGTCGTTGGCCATGCGCACCGCCTCCTCCTCGTCGCTGAAACGTGTCACCGCCAGCACCGGGCCGAAGACCTCCTCACGGTACAACTGCATGTCCGGCCGCACGTCGGTGAAGATCGTCGGTTCGACGTACCAGCCGGCGCCGCAACCGGCCGGGTGCACGGCGTGCCCGCCGAGCACGCATGTGCCGCCTTCGCGCCGGGCCTGTTCGATGAACGCGAGCACCTTCTGGTGCTGCGGCTGGTTGGCAACCGGACCGAGTTGCGTGGCCGGATCGAAGGGGTCGCCAATTCGCACGCCCCGCATGCCTTCGACCAGGCGCTCGACAAAACTATCGTGGATCGCATCCTGCACCAGCAAGCGCGAGCCCGCGATGCAGGATTGGCCCAGTCCCATGAATATTCCGGCCAGCACGCCATGCACGGCAGAGTCCATGTCCGCGTCGTCGAACACCACTTGCGGCGACTTGCCGCCAAGCTCCAGCGTGACCTGTTTGAAGCCCGCCGCGGCCGCTGCGGCAATATGCTGGCCACTGGCCCCGGAGCCGGTGAATGTGACCTTGGCGACATCCTGATGCGCCACCAGCGCCGCTCCCACGTCGGCGCCAAAACCGGTCACCACGTTCAGAACGCCCGCGGGCAAGCCGGCCAGTTCCAGCAGGCGCGCAAATTCGATCGTCGATGCCGACGCATGTTCGGACGGCTTGAGCACCACCGTATTGCCGGCTGCCAGGGCCGGCGCGAGCTTCCACGCGGCCAGCATCAGCGGCGAGTTCCACGGCGTGATTGCCACCACCACGCCGAGCGGTTCGTGGCGCGTGTAGTTGAGTATGCCGGGCACATCGTTCGGAATTACCGCGCCTTCGATCTTGTCGGCCAGCCCGGCGTAGTAATGGAAGTACTTTGGCAGGTAGCGCAACTGCGGAACCACATCCACCAGACGCTTGCCGTTGTCGCGCGCCTCGATCACCGCGAGTTGCTCCACACATCCTTCGAGGTGGCTGGCGATGCGTCGCAGCAACTCGCCGCGCGCGGTCGGGGTCAGGCTGCGCCAGGGTGCCGATTCGAACGCAGCCTGCGCCGCCGCGACTGCGCGCCCGGCATCCTCGGCACCCCCCTTCGGAATCAGCGCCCACGCCGCGCCATTGGCCGGGTTCACGCTGTCGAACCACTCGCCGCCGGCTGGATCGCACCATCGCCCGCCGATCAGCTGCCGGTACCGGCGGATGACCGGCGTGGCGCTGCCTGGTTCGCTGGCCGGCCGGCGCGACTCGTTGGCCTGCCGCAACTCGGTGAAATGGGGACTGTCCTGGGACATCGGTAGGGTCTCCTGGCCAAATCATCGCTGGCCACGCGCGCGGCGCGCGCGGGCCACGCCCAAGAATGTGTTGCGCTCGTTCCTGGATTCGATCATGATAGCGCATAAGCAACAACAGTTCCTGTGGTGAAACATCGGATCGACCCAGGCACACAGGCCGAGCCAACCAGGAGGCGCGAGCATGACAGTAGCAGAGGCCCGAAAGTTTCTCAAGCGACACAAGATCGAATTCGTGCTCGCGCAGTTCGTCGACATCCATGGTTCCGCCAAGGCCAAATGTGTACCGGTCGGTCATTTCGAAGATCTGCTGACCACCGGCGCCGGGTTTGCCGGGTTCGCGATCTGGGGCCTGGGCATGGGCCCGCATGGCCCGGAGTACACCGCCATCGGTGACCTGTCCACGCTCGCCGTCATGCCGTGGATGCCGGGCTACGCGCGTATTGCCTGCGATGGTCATGTGCTTGGCAAGCCCTACGAATTTTGCCCGCGCGTGGCGTTGCGCGCACAGACCCGCCGCATGGACGCGCTCGGCTGGACCATGCATACCGGGATCGAGCCCGAATTCATGCTGCTCGAGCGCCGCGGCGACGGATCGCTTGCGCCGTTCGACGGCACCGACACGCTGGACAAGCCCTGCTACGACTACAAGGGTCTGGCGCGCAGGAGCGAATACCTCGGGCGACTGGCGCGCGCCCTGCAGGGGGCGGGGCTGGACGTCTACCAGATCGACCATGAGGACGCCAACGGCCAGTTCGAGGTCAATTTCACCTACCGCGACTGCCTGACCTCGGCCGACAACTACACCTTGTTCAAGATGGCAGCGACCGAAATCGCCCATGCCATGGGCATGGTGTGCACCTTCATGCCCAAACCGTTTTCCAACCGGGCCGGGACCGGCTCGCACTTCCACATCTCGGTGGCCGACGCCAAACACCGGAACCTGTTCCTGGACGACAAGGACAAGAACGGCATGGGTCTCTCCAGCACCGCCTACCACTTCCTCGCGGGCATTCTGGAACACGCGCGCGGCCTGACCGCGCTGGCGGCTCCCAGCGTCAATTCGTACAAGCGCCTGGTGGTCGGGCGCTCGCTGTCCGGTGCAACGTGGGCGCCGGCCTACATCACTTACGGTGACAACAACCGCACCGCCATGGTCCGTATTCCCTATGGTCGGCTGGAATTGCGCCTGCCCGACGGCTCGTGCAACCCCTACCTGGCGAGCGCGGGGATCATGGCGGCCGGTCTGGACGGCGTCAGACGCAAGCTCGACCCGGGTCCGCCGAACAACACCAATCTCTACGACCTGACGCCCGAACAGGTGAGCGCGCTGGGCATCGGGGTCCTGCCGCAAAACCTCGATCAGGCGATCGACGCCTTTGCGGCCGACACGGTTCTGCGCCAGGCGGTTGGCGAGAACCTGGCGCAGGAATTCATCCGCCTCAAGCGCATGGAGTGGGTCGAGTATTCGCGCCATGTATCGGCCTGGGAAACCAGCCGCTATCTCGAATTCTTCTGATCGGAGACGGTTGCACATGTGCGGCATTGTTGGATTGCTGGTCAAGAAGCCGGCACTGCGTGAACAGTTGGGCGCACTGATGATGCCCATGCTGCTGGGCATGACGGAGCGTGGCCCCGAGTCGGCCGGCATGGCGGTATTCACCGAGGCAGTCGGCCCCGGCAGGCGCAAGTACAGCGTGTATGCAGGCAACGCGCCGGTACCCTGGTCGACCATCGAACCGGCGGCGCGGCGCGACCTGGGTGCCGATACCTTGGTGAGCACCAACGCCAACCATGCCGTGCTCGAGACCGCCGCGCCACCGCAACTGGTGCGCACCTGGCTGGCGAGCCACTACCCCGGCTACCACCTGCTGTCGGTGGGGCAATCGATCGACCTGTACAAGGACACCGGGACACCGGCGCAGGTCGCCGCGCGTTACGGCTTCCCGCGCCTGCGTGGCTCCCATCTGGTCGGGCATACCCGCATGGCCACGGAGACCGCGGTGACCCCGGAACGCGCACATCCATTCACGGCCGGCGAGGATTTCTGCCTGGTCCACAACGGATCATTGTCCAACCCCTACAGCGTGCGGCGCAAACTCGAACCACTGGGCATCAAGTTCGAGACCGACAACGACACCGAGGCGGCCTGCCGCTTTCTGGAGTGGCGCATGCGCGAGGGTGACGGCCTGGAAACCGCCCTCGAAAAGGGCTTCGACGAACTCGACGGCTTCTATACCTTCCTGATGGGAACACGCGACGAACTGGCCCTGGTGCGCGACGCGTTCGCCTGCAAGCCTGCCATCGTTGCCGAAACCGAAGACTACGTCGCGATCTCTTCCGAATTCCGCTCGCTGGCCAGGCTGCCGGGCGTGAAGAACGCAAACATCTTCGAACCCAAACCGGAGCAGATCTACCTATGGCGAGCGTGACTTTCGACCTTGCCACCACCACGCTGCGGCAACTGAACCACTTCCTGCACCGAGGGTTGCCGGCGGGCGAAATCGCCGTCGTGGTCGAAAATCCGGATGGCGCCCACAACATCGCGGTCGGTGTCGACGCACCAATCACCATCGACATCCTGGGACACGCCGGTTATTACGCCGGCGGAATGAATCAGCAGGCGAACATCACCGTGCATGGCAATGCCGGCCCTGGCGTCGCGGAAAACATGATGTCGGGGCGGGTCCACGTCAAGGGTTTCGCGTCCGTGGCGGCCGGGGCCTCCGGCCAGGGAGGCCTGCTGGTCATCGACGGCGACGCGTCGCTGCGGTGCGGCATTTCGATGAAAGGCATAGACATCGTGGTGGCAGGCAGCGTCGGCGACTTCTCGGCATTCATGGCGCAGGAGGGCCGCCTGGTGGTCTGCGGGGATGCTGGCGACGCGCTGGGCGATTCGCTGTACGAAGCCGTGATCTATGTCCGCGGCCAGGTCAAGTCGTTCGGGGCCGACGCGCAGCAGGAGCCGATGACGGCGCAGGACCGCGAGGCCGTTGGCGCGTTGCTGGCAGCGGCGGGCCTGTCGCACGATCCGGCACTGTTCCATCGCGTGGCGTCCAGGCGCAGCCTGTACCACTGGAACACCGACGCCAACCAGGAGTATTGATGGACCACCCGATGCGTTTTGGGAACATCCCCCGGCTCGACGAAAGCTGGGGTTATGGACGCAGCACGATCGACTACATCCAGAACGCCGCCGCGCACGGCCTGTATGAAATTCGAGGCCTGGGCGCCAAACGCAAGCTGCCGCATTTCGACGACCTGCTTTTTCTTGCGGCGTCGCTGTCGCGTTACCCGCTCGAAGGTTACCGCGAGCGCTGCGACACCAAAACCATCCTGGGCAGCCGGTTCGCGACGAAGCCGATCGAGCTGGCGATCCCGATCACGATCGCCGGCATGAGTTTTGGCTCGCTGTCGGCCAACGCCAAGCAGGCGCTGGGCATGGCCGCGACCGACATGGGCACCACCACCACCACCGGAGACGGCGGCATGACGAACGAAGAACGCCAAGCGTCGAAACAACTGGTGTACCAGTGCCTGCCGTCGCGTTATGGTTTCAACCCGAACGATGTCCGCCGGGCCGACGCCATCGAGATCGTGATCGGGCAAGGCGCCAAGCCCGGCGGCGGCGGAATGCTGCTGGGGCAGAAGATCAACCCACGGGTCGCGCGCATGCGCCATCTGCCCGAGGGCGTCGACCAGCGCTCGGCATGCAGGCACCCCGACTGGACCGGGCCGGACGACCTGGTCATCAAGATCCAGGAATTGCGCGAAATCACCGATTGGGAAAAACCGATCTACGTGAAGGTCGGGGCCACACGCACGTTCAACGACGTCAAGCTGGCGGCGATCGCCGGAGCCGACGTGGTCGTGGTCGACGGCATGCAGGGTGGCACCGCGGCGACCCAAACCGTGTTCATCGAA
>JANLQZ010000477.1:0-4908 GCA_031368125.1 Betaproteobacteria bacterium | reverse complement strand
CAGGTGCTGGCCGAATTCAAGCAGGAACTGTGGGACGTGGTGGTGACCACCGACCTGGCTTCGCGCGGGATCGACATCGCCCAACTGCCGGTGGTGGTGAACTACGACCTGCCGCGCTCGGCGGTGGACTATGTGCACCGCATCGGCCGCACCGGGCGCGCCGGGGCAGGCGGCCTGGCGCTGAGCTTCGTGAGCGCGCAGACCGAGGCGCACTTTCGCCTGATCGAGAAGCGCCAGCACCTGAGTCTGCCGCGCGAGCAGGTGCCGGGATTCGAGCCGGCGGAACAAGCGCCGCCGGTCGACCTGGCGCCGGTCCCCGGCACCGGTGGCATCAAGGGCAAACGCGCCAGCAAGAAGGACAAGCTGCGCGCCGCAGCGGCGCGTGGGGCTTAGGTGGCCGCCTCCTGGGCGGCCGCGTCGGCGGGCCGCAGCTTGCGCTGCGCGGGCCGGGCCAATATCTCGATGTAGAAGCGGCCACCGCCTTCCTGGGCCACCCCGTCGATCAGGCCCGTCAGTGCAGACAGGTGGGCGACTTCGGCTGCCTCCTGCGTCGCGCCGAAGCGGCAGTCGAAGTCCCAATAATCCGCGCCTTCGGGCACGGCCCGCCGCCGCTCGCGCCGGATGTATTTGCGGATCTCGTGCTTGACCGCATCCAGAACCCGGTCGCGGTTCTTGCCTTCGATGTGGAGCTGGAAAGTTTTCTTCATGGGCGATGGTAGCGCTGCTTGCTAAAGTGGGGCACTTCAAGAGACTTCACAGGTGACTCCATGGTGCGGACAAACGGGTGGGCGGTCAAGGTAATGGCGCTGGTCAAGGGCGGCAATACGCAGGCGGCGATCGCGCAGATCAAGGTGGCGCCGGGTGCGCCGGACATCAAGGCATTACACGCCGCGATGGGTGCAGCCGGCCTGTCCGGGCGCTGGCCGGAGGTGGACGCGGCGATTGCCGACAGTTATGCGGCGCTGTCGGCGCCGAGGCTGCACCGGTCGCCTTGAGCGCGCGGTAGGTTGCTATGGAGGGCAATCTGTCCGCATTCGATGATGCGCCTAGTCACCAAGTACTCAATGAAATGTCCCCTACGTCATGGCGCATCCGTGGCCCGAACTAGGTGAAAGCGGCTCGATGTTCGCGCACTTGCGGGACTTCGCCAAGCGATTCAGAATCGCCCAATGAACTGGAAAGAAGCTGTCAAGATCTCGCTGGAAAATTACTCTCTGAGGCACGGAACGATCCAGATTGACCGACGCAAATTCCTCGACGAAGAACAACAGCGGATTGTCAATCTGTCGAACAGCAATGGCAAGACTCCGAGTCAAACGATCAGTCGCGTCTTGCAGGAGCTGAGAGATCAGGGTCTGTTGTTCTTTTCCAGCGCTGGCCGCTATGTTCTGACTGACAAAAAGCTTGATGTTTTGGCGGAAGACGCGCCTGACGACGTCCTGGATCGCGCAGCGATACAGGGCAACCTTGTGCTCAAAGACGTAGCAGTGTCTGACGAATCGGGGCAAAGCCGCCTGAGGAGGGGTATTGGCGCACTGCGGCGCGCGACACTTTCGAACTATTGTCAAACTTGTGCCCTTTGCGACATCAAAGAGAGGTCACTCCTTGTGACCAGCCATGTCGCAAGATGGGCGGATAGGCCGGAAGCGCGAGGCCTGCTGTCAAATACGATCTGTTTCTGCAGTTTTCACGATAGTCTTTTTGAGAATGGGTTCTTCTCGCTTGACGACCATTGCCAGCTTATCGCGCGACACAACATTGACAGCAAGTGCATATCAATCTGGTTGAAGACTTGTACCTTCAGGTTCAGATTGCCCACTATCGCCCCTGCTGTGGCTTACTTGCAGGAACACCGCGAGCGCGTCGACCTGCATTGACGCTGACACGACGTTGCACTCTGGCCACACCCTGCTCGTGACCACCAGCACCAGGAAGGCGGCCAATGTCAGCCTGGACAAGAAGCTGCCGTACGCCCGGTAAACGACTCCATGCCGATCGGCAAGGTCGGCGAGACCGGTTTCATCCTGATGGTGCGCACCGAGTTCCCGGCCCGCGGCAAGAAGAAGTTCATCGCTAATGCCAAGGCCAATCCGGGCAAGCTGGCGTGCGGCCATGGTTCTTCGGGCTCGCTTGCGCCCGCCGCGCTGCTGGCCCAGATGGCCGGGCGGGGCGTCGTGAGCGTGCCGTACTAGGGCATCCCGCCGGCCGGCCTGCCGTCCGAAGTATTCGCGAAGCTGCAATCGACTTTCCTCGCGGTGATGGTCGAACCCGACCTGCGCGAAAGAATCCAGGGTGCGGGGTCGACGTGGACCTGCAGGACCCGGCCCAGCTGGCCAGGACCATCGACTCGGAAACCAAGAAATGGGCGCTGTGGGTCAAGGCCGCCAATATTTCGCCCGAGTGAGAGCGTGCGAGGCAATTCAATGCGCCCGCGCCGGGACAGCGCGTTCCGGTGTTGCGTCCGGTTGTTCTGTCAGGGCGCCCTGACGACAATGCGAATCTGCGCTCGTCGACCGGTCGACCGACACGTGCCTTGGGCCGCTTATCGACCCACCAGCGCAAGCGCCTTCAACCGCGCTTCGACCTCGGCGCCAAAACGATCGGCTTCGGCGACGCCGCGGACGTCGCGCACTGCGGCACAGGCGCGCCGGGCCTGGGTGATGACTTCGGTCATGGTCGGCGCGGCCTCGATCTTCAGGCGCAGCAGTTCCGAGGTCGGGCCCAGCATATCGAGCAGGCGCCGCGCCACGAAACGCTTCGCTTCGGCCAGCGCGAGCGGCATCGGCGCGTCGGTCGCGGGTGACTCGGTCGCGGGTGACTCGGGCGGGCCCGTTCTAGTCGGCGTCGCGGTCGCTGGCCCGGCTGCCGGCGCGCCCGGCATCCTGGCTGCCAGCAATGCCGCATAACCGCGCAGCCGCGCGTCGGTGCTGGTCGTGGCCTGCTCGATGATCTCCCGGGCGTAGGCGGCATCGTGCATGAAGTGCGACACGTCCATCTGACGGGCAAACTCGCGCCGCATCGGAATCACCATCCGCACGGCGTAGTTCATCACGTCACTGTCGCCAAAGTCGGGCGGCGGCCAGTTGCTGTTGTCGAACAGTCCCGAATCGGCGACAAACGAATTTTCGTTGGCGCTGTCCTTGTCCACTGGCCTGGAATTCCCAGCGCGCTGGGGCGGAACGTCTTCGTGCATTGCAGAGCTCCGATAAGTCGTCGCGGCCAGTTGGCGGCGTGCGAGGGCGGTGGTGTGGTAAGGCATGGGCAGGCTCTCTATTCGTGGCTTGGGACCAAGGTTAGCGGCACAAATTGGAAATGCAAGCGCTTGTGATCCTGATTGCAGCTTGTTTACTTTTCCGGCTGCCGTGCAGTGCACGGCGGTGGTGCACGCGGCGCAGCCGCCGGTCGCACAGCCGCCGGTCGCGCAGCCGCCGGTCGCGCAGCGCCGCGGCGCCGCTCACCCGCGCCGGGGCAGCTGGAAATTGAGCAGGCGGGTCGCGATCACCGTTTCTGCCAGAAAACACAGCAACGCCATCAGGAAACACACCACCCCGGACAGGAAACCGACCACCGCCCAGCGCGCACTCTGGAACGCCGTGGTTTCGCCCAGGAACAGCAGGATGATGGTCAGGCCGATCAGGAAGGCGCAACTGGTGAGCAGCGCTATACACCCATTGGCCAGCCGCCCGCGCAGCCGGAGCTGACCCAGTTCGATGTGGGCGCTTTCCAGCAACCCAGCGTCATCCGATGTGCGGGCCCGGTCCTCCACCGTGCGCGCGCGGTCGATGATGCGCGCCAGACGGCCGGCTACCGCGCTGATCATTCCCGATACCGCGGTCAGCAGGAACACCGGCGCGATCGCGAGCTGGATGCCGTGGGTGATGCTGTCGGGGTCGAGCGGTAATGCCATGGGGTGGTGCCGGGGGTCGTTGCGCCCCGATTATCAGCGTGTGCGGGCCGCGCCCGAAGGCGCCTGGGGGCGGGCGGTTGTGCCTTCCGTTCGCCTCCCGTTATGCTTGTGCAACCCTGTACCGTTTGCCGACCTGCTCCGGGCCGCCCGTGCCATGCGCGGCGGTGCGGGGCCTATCCAGGAGCCTTCTTTGATCCACTCGAATTTCATGCCGGGCCGACGCCCGGCCCAGATCGCGGTACTGGTGCTGGCCGGTCTTCTCGTCGCCTGCAACCGCAGCCAGCCGCCAGCCGCCGGCCCGGGTGGCGCGGGCGGCGCCATGCCGCCGATGCCGGTCACGGTGCTGCGGGTCACGCCGCAGAAGGTGCCGGTGGTGGTCGAGACCGTCGGTACGCTCGAAGGCGTACGCGAGGTCGAGGTGCGCGCCCGCGTGGGTGGCGTATTGCAGCAGCAGTTCTTCAAGGAAGGCGAGCCGGTGCGCGCCGGCGCCGCGTTGTACCGGATCGAGCGCGCGCCGTTCGAGATCGGCATGGACGCCGCACGCGCCGGCGTGGCCCAGGCCGAGGCGCGGGTCGAGCAGGCGCGGCGCGAGAACGGGCGTCTCGCGGCCCTGGTGGCCGAACGCGCCATCAGCCAGCGCGAGGCCGACGAAGCGGCCAGCACGCTCAAGACCGCCGAGGCGGCGCTGCAGACGGTGCGCACCCAGGTGCGCGAGGCCCAGCTCAACCTGGGGTACACCGAGGTCACGGCGCCGATCGCCGGCATGGCCCAGCGCTCGCAGCGCAGCGTCGGGGCACTGGTGACACCGGCTGCCGACGGTGGCCTGCTCACGACCATCGTGCAGACCAACCCGATCCGCTTGCGCTTTGCGCTGAGCGAGGCCGAGGCCGCGCAATTGCGCCAGGGCCAGGGGCGCCAGGTGCGTCTGCTGCTGCCCGACGGCCAGAGCGCCAGGGACGTGGGGCGGCTGGACTTCGCCGGCTCGGTGGTGGATGCGCGCC
>JANLQZ010000427.1:0-4316 GCA_031368125.1 Betaproteobacteria bacterium | reverse complement strand
CCGCCCGCCGCCACCGTGCTGTATGGCGACGTGATACCGCCGATGGGCGGCGACACCTTGTTCGCCAGCCAGTACGACGCCTGGGACACTTTGCCGCAGGCCATGCAGGCCCGGCTCGCGGGGCGCATGGCTATCCACTCGGCGCGCCGCGGCTACGCACCGGGCGGCATGTATGGCGCCGGGGACAAGGGCCGATCGATGGCCATCCGTTACTCCGAGGACGCGATGGCAACCCAGTCGCACCCGATCGCGCGGGTGCATCCCGAGACCGGACGCACCGCGTTGTATGTCAGCCCCGGCTACACGATCGGCATCGACGCCATGGACGCCACCGAGGCCAACACGCTGCTGCTGGAACTGTTCGCGCACCAGGTGCGGCCCGAACGCATCTACCGCCACCGCTGGACCCAGGGCATGCTCACGCTGTGGGACAACCGCTGCCTGGTGCACGCGGCCACCGGCGGCTACCAGGGCCATGCGCGGCGGCTGCACCGGATCACGATCGGCGAACGATGACGATGCGTGACAAAACCGTGGCAACGCCCCGCCGACGGCCGGGCGGCGCGGGGCAAGCAGCGCGGTGAAAACCCGGTACTTCCTGCAACTGCTGGCCCTGTCCGCTCTGTGGGGTGCCTCGTTCCCGATGCTGCGGGTGGCCAGCCCGCTGCTCGGCCCGGCGGTGTTGTCGATGGCGCGCATCGGACTGGCCGCCATCACGCTGGCGATCATCATGCGCGTGGTCGGGCAGCGCTGGCCGTGGCAGCATTGGCGCGAGCTGACCTTGCTCAGCATGCTGGCGGTGGCGGGGCCGTTCTTTCTTTTTTCCTGGGCCGCGCTGAAGCTGCCGGCCGGTTATGTCGCCCTGCTCAATTCCACTGCGGTGATATTCGGCACCCTGGCTTCGACCTGGCTCAAGGAAGATACGTTGTCGATCGGCAAACTGCTGGGCTGTGCCTGTGGCATCGTCGGCATCGGCCTGATCGTGCGACTCGGGCCGATCCATCCCACGGCAGAGGTGCTGATGGCTACCGCGGCGGCGGTTTGCGCATCGTTTTTCTTCGGCCTGTCGACACCACTCATGAAACGCGCGACGCGCCGCATCGAGCCGCTGGCCATGGCCGGCCCGATCCATGCCGCCGCCCTGCTGTTCCTGTTGCCCGGGGGCCTGTGGAGCCTGCCCCAGGCCCGCTTCACACCGGCCGTGGTGCTGATGGTGCTGGTGCTGGGCATGGTGACTTCGGGCCTGGCATTCTGGATGCACCTGCGCATCCTGCGCCATGTGACACCGGTGGCGGCGATGAGCCCGATGTTCTTCATCCCGATGTTCGGCGTGGCCTGGGGCCACATCTTCCTGGACGAGCAGCTCAGCCCCGGCATCTACCTGGGCGGCGCGATGGTGCTGCTCGGCGCGGCGCTGGTCACCGGCTTCAACCCGCTGCGCCGCTCGCCGCGGGTTTGAGCGCGCTCAGCACAAATGCCGGCACCGGGTGGGTGAAGCCCTTGAGCGTCAACGGCCCCACCGGCGCGGCATCCACCAGCGCGTCGACGCGCGCCATGGTCTTGCGGTCCACCAGCACCTGTCCACCGGTGGCTTCGGCGCAGAGCCGCGCCGCGAGATTGGTCACGCTGCCGATCGCCGCGTAATCCCACCGGCCTTCGAAGCCGATCTGCCCCAGCGTCGCGTAGCCTTGCGCGATGCCGCAGCCCAGGCCGAGCTCGAAGCCGCGCTTGCGCCATTCGGCAGCCAGCGCCGGGAACGCCTGCTGCATCGCCAGCGCCATGCGCACCGCGGCCTCGGCCGGTCGCTCCATCGGCACCGGGTCGTTGAAGAACACCATCACCGAGTCGCCGGCGAAGCGCTCCAGCGTGCCGCCGTGCTCCAGCACGATGCGGCCCATCGCGGCGTGGAAGGCGTGCAGCATTTCCATCACCTCTTCGGGCTCGGCCTGGTCGGTGAACGCAGTGAAGCCGCGCAGGTCGATGAACACCACGCTGATCTCGCGCCGGTGCGTCTTGAGCATGTCCTCGCCGCCGGCCACGATCGCCTCGGCCAGTTGCGGCGAGAAAAAACTCTTGAGCCGCCCGAGCCGGTCGATCTGTCCCACCTGCTCCTGCACCCGCTGCTCCAGCGTGCGGTTCCATTCGGCGATCTGCGCCGCCTGCGCCTTGACCTCGTCCTGCAGCGTCTTGATGCGCAGCAGCGACTTGACGCGCGCCAGCAACTCGGGCCGGTTGATCGGCTTGGTCAGGAAATCGTCGGCGCCGGCCTCGATGCCCTTGATGCGCTCCTGCTGCGGGTCGAGCGAGGTGCACAACACCACCGGCAACAAGGCGGTGTCCGGGTTGGCGCGCAGGCGCTTGCAGACTTCGTATCCCGACAGGCCGGGCATCATGATGTCGAGCAGCACCAGGTCGGGCGGGTCCTGCGCCACCTTCTCCAGCGCCTCTTCGCCGTTGACCGCCGCCGTCACCGCGAAACCCCTGGCCGTGAGCACATCGACCAGCAGCTTGACGTTGGCAGGCGTGTCGTCGACGACCAGGATCTTCGCCGCTGCGGTGCCCGTGTCGCTCATCAGGCAACCTCCGTGCTGCGCACTGCGGAATTCGCCCTTGGGAGCGGCCCGGCGGCGCTCATCAGGCATCCTCCATGCTGCGCATTGCGGAATTCGCCCTTGGGAGCGGCCCGGCGGCGCTCATGGCGCCCTGCCCTCGAGCGTCTTGCGCACCGTCTCCAGGAATTCCTTCAGGTTGACCGGCTTGCCGATGAAGCCGTCGAAACCCGCGTCGGTGATGCGGTTGCGGTCCATCGGGGTCACCGACGCCGTGAACGCGACCACCGGGATGTGGGCCGTCTCGGCATTGGCGCGAATGAGGGTGAACGCCTCCACCCCATTGATATCGGGCAGCTGGATGTCCATCAGCACCATGTCGGGTTTGTGCGCCAGCGCCAGCCGTACACCGTCTTCACCGTTCACGGCCTCCAGGGTGGCGTAACCCTTGGCCTGCAACACGTCACGCGCAAGTTTCATGTTCTTTTCGTTGTCTTCGACGATCAGGATGGTGCTCATTTTTGGCTCGGTATCGTGAAAGTGAAGGTAGAGCCTACACCCGGCTTGCTCTGCAGGCTCAGCACGCCACCGTGCAGCTCGACAAAACGTTTGGTCAGCGCCAGCCCCAGGCCGGTGCCTTCGTGTTTGTTGGTGTAGTGGCGCCCGACCTGCTTGAATTCGTCGAACACCACCAACTGGTCTTCGGCCGAGATGCCGACGCCGGTGTCGGTCACCCCCACTTCGATGCCGCCTTCGATCTGCGCCGCGCGCACCACGATCTTGCCACCATCGGGTGTGAACTTCACCGCGTTGCTCAGCAGGTTGAGCAGGATCTGCTTGAACTTGCGCTCGTCGGCGCGGATCTCGCCGATCGCCTCGTCCGCTTGCAGCGTCAGGCCGATGCCGTGCGTCTGCGCGCGTTCGCGGATCAGCGTCATCGCGTTGGCCAGCGCCTGCGCGGCGTCGAAGTCGCCCAGGTCCAGCTCCATGCGTCCGGCTTCGATCTTGGACAGGTCCAGGATGTCGTTGATCAGCGACAGCAGGTGCTTGCCGGAAGTGAAGATGTCCTTCAGGTAGTCGTCCTGCTTTTCGTTCAGTTCGCCGAACATGCGCTCGAGCAGCACCTCGGAGAAACCGATGATGGCGTTGAGCGGCGTGCGCAACTCGTGCGACATGTTGGCCAGGAACTCGCTCTTGTGCTGGTTGGCGATCTCGAGCTGGCGGCTCTTGTCCTTGATTTCATTGAACAGGCGCACGTTCTCCACCGCGATCACCGCCTGGTCGGCAAAGGTCTGCAGCAGCTTGACCTGGCGCTCCGGAAATTCGCCGGGCTGCTCGCGGCAAACCACGATCGAGCCCACCACCTCGCCCTCGCGCAGCATCGGCACGGCCAGGTTGGCACGGAAACCCGAGCGGCGCGCAGCGTCCTTCAGCCCATAGTCCGGGTCGGCCAGCACGTCGGGGATCTGGACCGGCGCCCGCGCCAGGATGGCGCGCGCGGTGATCGCGTCGTGCCCCGGCCGCATCGGGAACGACGAGCGCATTTCGTCCGAGGCCGACTGCGAGACACCGTGGTAGGCCACCAGGTGCACCAGTTCGCCGTCGAAACGCGTCACACCGCCGATACGCGCGTCGCACAGCGTCATCGCGCGCTCGGCGATGGCATCGAATACCGGCTGCACGTCGGTGGGCGAGCTGGAGATCACCTGCAACACCTCCGCCGTGGCGGTCTGCTGCTCGAGCGCCTCCTTGGTTTCATTGAACAGC
>JANLQZ010000309.1:0-2435 GCA_031368125.1 Betaproteobacteria bacterium | reverse complement strand
TTGCGGGTGCTGAAACCCCGGACCTGATCCGGGGCCGCAATGACAGCCGGGGCATCGCCGCGCACTGACAGCCCGGGGCATCGCCTCGCGTATGCAGCCGGGGCCGCCTCGGGATGACAGCCCGGGGCCGCCGTGGCGCGGCCTGCGCGAGCACGCCCGGATCTAGGTCGCCTGGGTCGGCGGCAGCAGCCGGTCGTATTCCTTCTTGACCACCGCGTAACACTCGCAGGTGCGTTGTTCCAGGCCCTTGCGGTCGAGCACCGAAATATGGCCGCGTGCGTAGCGGATCAGGCCGGCCTGTTGCAGCTTGAGCGCGCTCTCGGTCACGCCTTCGCGGCGCACGCCCAGCATGTTGGCGATCAGTTCCTGGGTCATGACCAGCTCGTTGCTCTGCAACCGGTCCAGGCTCAGCAGCAGCCAGCGGCACAGCTGCTGGTCGAGCGAATGGTGGCGGTTGCACACTGCGGTCTGCGACATCTGGGTGATCAGCGCCTGGGTATAACGCAGCAGCACGTGCATCACCGGCCCGGAGCGGTCGAATTCGTCCTTGATGGTCTGTGCCGCCAGCCTGAACCCCATGCCCGCGCTCTGCACCACCGCGCGGCTGGGTGTGGTGCCGCCGCCCATGAACAGGGAAATGCCAACCAGGCCCTCGTTGCCGACCACCGCGATCTCGGCCGAGGCGCCGTTTTCCATCACGTACAGCAGCGAGACGATCGCCGTGGTCGGGAAATAGACGTGCTCCAGCGTGCCGCCCGACTCGTACAACACCTGGCCCAGCGGCATTTCCGTCTGTTCAAGCTGCGGCAACCAGCGCCGCCAGTCGGTCTCCGGCAGCGCAGCCATCAGGTGGTTGCTTTTCGGGTTGGTAGCAATGGCAGTGGCGGTGGCAGTTGCGATGGCGGTACTCCAGGGCGGATCGCCGATTGTAGGTAGCAGGCGGGCGATCCCTGTCCGGGCAAAAACACATCCCCACGCCGCCATTGTGCACACTGGCGGGGGCGCGCGCCAACCGCGGCACAACCGCCCGGCGGCCCGATTTGCGGGGTTGCGGCCTCTTGTGAAACGGGTGTTATGGCGCCGACAACGCAACGATGCGCTCGCGCAGCATCGGCACCACCTGCCGGTCGAACCAGGGGTGGCGCTTGAACCAGGACTGGTTGCGTGGTGAGGGATGTGGCAATGCGATGTAATGCGGAGCGTATTCGCGCCAGGACCTGGCGGTTTGCGCCAGCGAGGATTTGCGCCGGCTGCTCAGGAACTGCTGCTGTGCCTTTTCGCCCACCAGCAGCGTCAACTCGAGCCGGGGCAACCGCTCCTGCAACTGCTCGAGCCAAAGTGCCGCCCCCTCGCGGCGGCCCGGCATTTCGGGGCCGGCCCCGCGGCCGGGATAACAGTAACCCTGGGTGATGATGGCGACGCGCGACTGGTCGTAGAAGAACGCCTTGTCCACGCCCATCCAGGCCCGCAGGCGCTGCCCGCTGCGGTCGTCCCACGCCACGCCAGCCGGGCAGGCGTACATGCCCGGCTCCTCGCCGACCACCAGGATGCGCGCCTGTTCGGCCGCGCGCAGCGCCGGGCGCTCGAGGTTGGCCAGGTTCGCGGCGCGCGCACGCTAGTTGCCCACATCACCGAGCCGGTCGTCGAAGTCGACCCCGCGCTGCGTGGCTGCGGCGGCGTCGCGGCCCCAGTCGGGCGGGCCGGGTCGGCCGACTTCAGCGGGAATGTGGTCGGTCGTCGTCTCGCGCAGCATGGAGCTCGGGTTTGCCATGGAAATTCTCCTGCCGGCAGGATAAATATCCGTCTGCCGCGCGTCGGTGCGCTGGCGTACAGACCGTGCGCCACGGCACGGCTAAGCTGGCCAGCCGGTTCAATGCGGGACACCGGTGGCGCAACAACAGCTTCGAACAAGGAAATGCATGGGTCTGTTCTCGCTCGAACACAGCAAGGCGGCGTACGGCGCCGACTTCGTGTTGTATGGCTTGGCCGTCGCGTTGTTGGGCGCCTTCGTGCTGTTCGATGCGGCGCCGCACCATCTGATCGAAGGCGCCAGCCTGACGTTGCTTGGCGTGGCGGGCTGGACCGCCATCGAATACGGCTTGCACCGCTTCGTGCTGCACGGTTTGCAGCCATTCAAGGCCTGGCACGCGGTGCACCACGAGCGGCCCACGGCGCTGATTTGTGCGCCAACCATCCTGAGCGCGACGCTGATCGTCGCCCTGGTCTTCCTGCCGGCACTGGTGCTGGGCAACTTGTGGCGCGCGTGTGCCCTGACGCTCGGGGTGCTGGCCGGTTACCTGGCCTACGCGATCACGCACCATGCCACCCACCACTGGCGGGCCGGGGGCGGCTGGCTGAAGCGGCGAAAGCGCTGGCATGCACTGCACCACCATGCGCGCCGACCGGTGTGTTATGGCGTGACCAGTGGCTTCTGG
>JANLQZ010000303.1:0-3654 GCA_031368125.1 Betaproteobacteria bacterium | reverse complement strand
AAGGAGCGCCCGCTGGTGCCCTACCGCGTCTTGAACGAGCGCTCGGTGCCCAAGGCTGGCAGCCGGCCGCTGGTCGGCCGCAGCGAGGAGATGCAGCAGTTCATGACGCTGGCCGAGGCCTGCCTGAACCGGCAGCGCGGGCGTGTCGTGTTCGTGCGCGGCGACCCCGGCATGGGCAAGTCGCGGCTGGTGGCCGAATTCCTGCATGTGGCGCTGGAGCAGGGCTTCAATTGCCACAACGTGTCGATCCTCGACTTCGGTGCACGCACTGGCCACGACGCCATCCGCATGCTGGTGCAAAGCCTGCTCGGCATGCCCCCCGACGCCGACGAGGCCAGCCGCGCCGAGGCGGTGGCGCAGGAGTCGGCCCGGTGTGGTGGTGGCGTCGACTGCGGTCCTTTTCTCTACGACCTGCTGGATGTCAGCGCGCCGGCCGCGGTAGGTTCGCTGCTGTCGGCGATCGATGTCGCGATGCGCCAGAAGTCCACGCTCGACGCCTTGTGCCTCCTGGTGGTGACGGCGGGAGCCGCCGCGCCGATGTTGATGCTGGTCGAGGACATCCATTGGGCCGATCCGTGGACGCTCAAGCAGCTGGGCGCGCTGGCCGGGCTCACGACCAGGCATCCGCTGCTGCTGGTGATGAGCACGCGTTTTTCCGGTGATCCCAGCATCGGCGAATGGCGCGCTGCGTTGCACGGCTTGCCAGTCACCAGCATCGACCTGGGGCCGCTGCGACCCGACGACGCGTTGCGCCTGGCGGCCGGCGCGGCAGCCATTTCGGAGTCGCTGTTGCGCAGTTGCGTGGAACGCGCCGAGGGCAACCCGTTGTTCCTGGAGCAGTTGCTGCTCAATGCCGGTGACGAAGGCGCGACCAGCCTTCCGGGTTCGATCCAGGCCTTGATCCAGGCGCGCATGGACCGCCTGACACCGGTCGACAAGAATGCCTTGCAGGCGGCGGCGGTATGGGGGCAGCGGGTACCGATACCGGCGATCCGGCACCTGGTGGGCGACCCGGCTTTTGACCCGCGTGCGCTGGTCGAGCAATTCC
The DNA here is from genome assembly GCA_031368125.1 of Betaproteobacteria bacterium. Classification (GTDB taxonomy): domain Bacteria; phylum Pseudomonadota; class Gammaproteobacteria; order Burkholderiales; family Burkholderiaceae_C; genus CAISIP01. Next base: position 2,606 of record JANLQZ010000303.1, on the reverse strand, counting down.
TGCTGCGCCCCGAAGGCGAGGACCTGGTGTTCAGCCATGCGCTGTTTCGCGATGGCGCCTATGGCTCGCTGCTGCACGTGCGCCGGCGCCAGTTGCATCTGCTGGCCGCCGAATGGATCGAAGCGCGCGATGTGGCGCTGGCGGGCGAGCATTTCGAACGCGCGGAGGACCCGCGGGCGATCGATGCCTACCTGCGCGCCAGCCAGGTGCTGGCCACCAAGTACCAATATGCGGAGGCGCTGGGGCTGGTGGACCGCGGCCTGAAGCTGGCCAAGCCGGGCGAGTCTTGTTTTCCGCTCAATCGCGCGCGCGCGCAACTGCTGCTGGAGACCGGTCACGCGGCCGAAGCAATACAGGCCAGCGGCAGCGCTGTCGATGCGGCGCAGACCGGCGCCGAACGCGCACTGGCGCTGATTGCGATGGCGTCGGGCATGCGCCTGGTCGACCGGGCGGACGAAGGCCTGGCGCTGCTGCAGGACGCGCAACCGCTGGCCGAGGAGGCCGGGCTGACGCTGGAGTTGGCGAAGCTGCACGATCTTCGCGCCAATCTGATGTTCACGCAGGGTCGGGCGATCGATTGCCAGCGCGAACACGAGCTGGCATTGGGCCTGGCGCGCGCGGCCGGATCGCTGGAGGCTGAGGCGGCGGCGCTGGGTGGCATCGGCGACGCCTGTTACGCGCAGGCGCGCATCCGCACCGGCATGGAGATGATCCGCCGCTGCCTGGCGCTGGCGCGCGAGCACGGCTTTCTGCGCGTCGAAGTGGCCTACACGCAAATGGCCGGCTGGTGTTCGTACTACCTGATGGATGTGCGCGGTTCGGTCGCGATTTGCCGCGACCTGATCGGGTTGGCAAAACGCGTGATGCATAGGCGCGGCGAAATGCTGGCGCGCGCCCAGATGGTGATGGTCGATGGCTGGGTGCGCGGAAACTGGCGCGACGCAGCGCCGCACCTGGACATTGCGATGCAGGGCGCACAGGCGATCGGAAGCCCGCGTTTCGAAGCCATGTGCTGGCAATTCCGGGCCATGCTGGCGGTGCGCGCCGGCGACCTGCCGGCAGCGCGCGAAAATCTGCGCATGGCGTTCGAGGTTGCCGGCAGCCGTGCCTTGCCCCTGGTCGCGGCTCAGCTGTATGGCATCAGCGCGCGCATCGACCCGGACCCGGTGACGCGCAAGCAGGCGCTGGCCAAGGGCGAAGCCAGCCTGGCCCTGGGTGGGCTCAGCCACAACCATTTTGTCTTTTCGGATTGCGCGATCGAGTCCTCGCTCGACGCCGGCGACTGGGACGAAGCCGATCGTTATTGCCATGAGCTGGAGGTCTACGCCAGCACCGAATCGGTACCCTGGGTCGACTTCGTGGTGACACGGGGGCGCGCGCTGGCACGCGTCGGGCGCGGTGAGCGCAGCGCCGAACTGGCGACCGCACTGCAGGCCTTGCGCCAACAGGGTGCGGACGCCGACTGCAATGTCTACCTGGCGGCCCTGGACGCGGCATTGCGGCAACTGGCGGGGCCGGCGGCCTGATAGGGCACGACATGCGAAAGACCAGGTGGTGACGGTGTACCACGGTCTTTGATGCCGCCTTTGCCATTGGGTGCGGGTGCGGGTGGGCGGGATCAGGCCGGCGCGGCGCTCAGCTCCGCGAATGTCCCCCGGCCTTCGGCCTCCTCCCTTATTTCGCTGCGCTGAGCGCCGCACCGGCCTGATCCATCGAGCGTGGCGGGAGTGCGGTGTGCCAATGCGCGGCTCACTCTCTTGATCGTTGAACGCAAGTTGGTATGGGTCAGTTCGGCGCCGTCCGCCACAAGCCCGGCGCAATTCGCCGCGGTGGCACTCAGCCGGCCCTGAGACGCTTGCGGCGCGCCCGCACCCAGTGGTTCATCGATTCCACCGCGACCGAGAACGCCAACGCGAAGTAGACATATCCCTTGGGCACGTGCAAGCCGAAACCGTCGGCGATCAGCAGCACGCCGATCAGCAGCAGGAACGATAGCGCCAGCATTTTCACGGTCGGGTGCGCGGCGACGAAATTGGCCAGCGGATTGGAGGCGACGATCATGATCAGCATCGCAAATACCACCGCAGCCACCATGACCCAGAGCTGGTCGGCCATGCCGACCGCGGTGATCACCGAATCGAGTGAAAAGATGATGTCGATGACGGCGATCTGCAGCACGATGCCGCGAAACGTGGCGCTCGCCGCACCTTCGGGCTTGTCGCCTTCATCCGCGTCGTGTTCGACCATCTCATGGATCTCGGTGGTGGCCTTGTAGAGCAGGAACAGGCCCCCACCGATCAGGATCAGGTCGCGCCACGAGAAGCCCTTGCCCCCCAGCGTGAGCAGCGGTTCGGTCAGGCCGACGATCCAGGCCAGTGCGGCCAGCAGCATCAGCCGCGTGATCAGCGCCAGCGACAGCCCGACCTTGCGCCCGAGCGCGCGCTGGTGCGCCGGCAGGCGCCCGGTGAGGATCGCAATGAACACCAGGTTGTCGATGCCCAGCACGATTTCGAGCGCCGACAGGGTGATCAGCGACAACCAGATCTGTGGGTCGTTGATCCAGGCGAAGGTGAAGAATTCCATGGGCGGTCTTGAAAGTCGGGTCG
>JANLQZ010000247.1:0-3063 GCA_031368125.1 Betaproteobacteria bacterium | reverse complement strand
GTTGCGCGCGCCCAGGCCGACCGGTTTGACCTCGGGCTGCTCCAGCAGCGTGCGGGCCAGCATTTCGGCCTGGCTCGCAGGCACCGAGATCTCGAACCCGTCTTCGCCGGTGTAACCGCTGCGCGTCACAAAACAGTCGACCGGTAGCGTCTGCCCGCGGTTGGCGCACGCGATGCTGAACCGGCCGCCGCTCATGAACACCAGCCGCTCGATGCCGGGGCACAGCCGCTGCAGCACTGCCACGGCCTGCGGCCCCTGCAGCGCCAGCAGCGCCAGTTCGGGGCAGGGGACGACGTCGCAACGGCTGCCAATGGCGGCCTGGATGTGGGCCATGTCGGCCGCCTTGCAGGCGCCGTTGACGATCACGAAGATGTCGCCGCCGTGGGCCGGGTCGCGGTTGACGAACATCAGGTCGTCGAGGATGCCGCCGGCTTCGTTGAGCAGCAGGCCGTAGCGTTGTTTTCCGACCGGCAGGTCCACCACATCGACCGGCATCAGCGACTCGAAGGCCGCCGCCGCGTCCGGCCCGACCAGGCGCAACTGGCCCATGTGCGACACGTCGAACAATCCGGCGGCGGCGCGCGTCTGCAGATGTTCGGCCATCACGCCGGCCGGATACTGCACCGGCATCGAATAACCCGCGAACGGCACCATGCGGGCGCCGAGTTCTACATGCAGGTCATGCAGAGGGGTGTGAAGCAGGGGCTGGTCTGGGCTGGACAATGTTTTCTCCAAGGGGCACTGGATCCATGGCGCGATGCCATGGGCTGCCCCCGCTGTCCGTGGTACCTGAGAGATTCACCGCCAGCCCGGGCACCTGACGGCGCCGGTAGCGGCTTGCTCCTTCGGTGGGCGGCATGAACTGCCGCCTCTCTCCAGTGGGGAAACGCCAGCCGGTATCGCTACCCGCCGCCGGTTGCCAGTCCTTTTGCCTGAGCGTTCATACTGCTGGAATCAGCCCGCACTGCGCCTTCGGCGGCCTCCGCAAGGGAAGGCTCTCTCCTGACGTTTTGGATTGTATAGCCGCTTTTTGGCGACGCCGGACCGGTTATTTCGCATACACCAGGTCGCGCAGTCCCAGCGACAAGCCCGGTACGTAGGTGACGACCATCAGGCAACCAATGATGACCAGCACGAACGGCAGCAGGAACGGAATCATGCGGTCGAGCGAAATGCGCGCAACGGTGCAGGCGGCAAACAGGTTGACGCCGAATGGCGGCGTGATCATGCCCATCGCCAGGTTCACCACCATCACCAGCCCGAAGTGCACCGGGTCGATGCCGAAGTGCACCGCCACCGGCGCCAGGATCGGCGCCAGCACGATGATCGCGGCGCTGGTCTCGATGAACATGCCGATCACGAACAGCGCCGCGTTGACGCCGAGCCCGGCGTTGGTGGCTGCCAAGTGCACCGGGTTCTCCATCGTGTGCATCTTGAGGCCCTTGAGGTCCTCCGGCGCATTGACCGCGCGTTTGCTGTTGGTCCTGTGGCGCACGCGGTTCTCGGCCCAGGCCAGCGCCTCGAAACCCTTGGAGTCGAACCTGGTCAGCATGTCCTGCCCGATCGGGCCGTCGAGTACCGCCTGCGCGTGCGCCTTGTCCCTGAACAGGAACGGAATGTCGAGGATGCGCGCCTCTGGAACGAAGTTCGGTATCGGGCCGGTCGAGCTGAGCGTGAGTTCCTGGGTGCCGAGTTGCACCGCCTCGATCGACTCGCGTTCGCCACCGAGCGAGCCGGAACAGAAGGTCTGTACCTTGTAGCGCCCGGCGGTGCGTTATTCCACCTCTGAGGCGAACACGTCGATGCCGACCCCCTGGTGCGAGTCCTTTCCTACCGAGATGCTGATACGCATCGTGGTCTGCGCCTGGGCACAGGCCACAAAACCAAGGGCAAGGGTCAGGCCAAGGGCCGGTCGGGCGAGTTTCATCGGTGTCTCCTGGGATGGGCAAGGGTTGTTCGTGCGCTGGCGTGGCCCGTCGTTGGAGCGATCGGGCGCCGCCGCGGGCATGCCCTGATGGCGGCGCGCCATGCTTCGTCCTATGCGGGTTTCCACGCACGGGTGGCCGGGGGGCCACCGACGTGGCCAAGCTGGGCATGCGGCAGGGAAGCCGGTGTCTAATGCGGCAGTGGAGTTGAATGGCAGATGGAAGAAATAGCGCACGGCGCGCACTTCGGCTTGCCCGTGGTGTTGACAGAACATGCCCGCCTGCGCATGGCAGAGCGCAACGTGGATACCGTTTTGGCGCTGGAGATCATCGATAGCGGAACCCTGAAAGACACGGGCATGCCCATTACCGGCTGTACAAACACGTGCCGCAGCACACGGACAACTTGCTTTGCGTCGCTGCAGTCATCGACAATGCGGTTGTGGTCAAAACCATCCTGCACCACTGGGAGCTTCGGCCATGAAAAGCATCTATTTCGAAAACGACGACATCCTGCAGATCCGCGTATCCGACAAGCCGATCGTGCGCGAGGTGTCGCAAGACTGGCATACCAACATCAGCTATGCCGAAGACGGCACGATCGCTGAAATCGTATGGCTGGATGCCAAGAAAGAAGGACTGCTGCCGTTGGAGGCCAGGAAGGCGGCTTGAACCGTATCGCGTGCTACCCGCTCGGATTTTTGCCGCAAAGTTGGTTCACCCTCGCCGTCATGGAAAGGCCGCTGGGAGCCTGTCGCTTTGATTGAAGGAACCCGGTGGCCTGTGTCAATTGTTGGGGGGGGGAATATGCTGCCCAGGTCGGCGACGAGCACACACCCTTGCCACGCGAAGCGACTCGACTCGGAAAATTCCCTGGGTCGGCAGACACGCTAAAGCTATCAAATTGAACTGTGCCACACCATGCTGCCTCCCACGCTGAATATCCAAGGCATCGAGGTGTTGGTCGACGGCGACGGCCCGGACACCCTTGTCATGCTGCACGGCTGGCCCGACACCCACCGCCTGTGGGACGGCACGGTGGAGGCGCTCAAGGCGCGCTACCGGTGCGTGCGCTTCACCTTGCCGGGATTCGACCTGCAGCGGCCGGCGCGCGCCACATCGCTGGCGCAGATGGTGG
>JANLQZ010000234.1:0-4012 GCA_031368125.1 Betaproteobacteria bacterium | reverse complement strand
GTGCGGTACAGGTAGTAGGCCAGCAACGCCACCATCATGATCGCCACGCCGAGCATCAGCAACTGCAGCATGGTCACACGCAGGCCGATGATCTGCATGGCCTCGGCCGACACCGTGCCAAACGGGAAACGCATGGTTTCGGTCTTGGACACGTACTGCCCGATGCTCAGGATGATCAGCCCGGCCCCGATGCTGGAAATGATCGACGCCAGCTCGGCATCGGCCAGCGCAAGCTTGCGCAAGGGCTTGAAGGCGATGACCTCGACGACGATGGAAATCAGGCCCGCGCCCGCCATGGCGACTGGCAGGGCGACCCAGATCGGCATGCCGGCGCGTACCGTATACAGACCGATGAAGGCGCCCGACATGAACACCGCGCCATGCGCCATGTTCATGATGCGGTGGATGCCGAAGATCAGGGTGAAGCCGAGCGCGAACAGCGCATACACGCCGCCCAGCACCAGCCCGTTCAGTATTTGCTGCGCGATCATGTTGTTCCGCCCTGTCGGAAGATGGCCGGCGGACTGTTCGTGCCAGCGACCTTCAGCGGTGCGGTTACTGGGGTGCTACGATGAATTTGCCGTTCTTCACCATCAGGAAGGTCGCCCCGTAGTTCGGGATACGGTCCACATAGCTGTACTTGCCAGAACCGACTACGACCGGCACATCCTTGGTCTTGGTCAGGGCATCACGGATGGACTCACGTGTCGGGCTGGGGCCGGCGTTCTTGATCGCCGTGGCCACCACTGTCATGTAGCTGTAACCGAGCGCCGCCCAGTTGTCGGCGTCCTTGCCGGTCTTGGCTTTGTAGGCGCTGGCAAATGCATTACCTGCCGGCGTACTGCCACCAGGCATCCAGTCCGACCCGAAGACCAGGCCTTCGACCGCAGCACCGCCAATCTCGATCAGCTGCGGTGACGAAAGGCCCGATTGGCCAAGCAGCCTGACGCTGGCCGGGAGCCCAGCCTGCTTCAACTGGATGGCCATATTGGCTCCACTCGGGCCAAGCGTGAACAGCACGACGCAATCAGGCTTGGCGGCAACAATGCGGGTGGCGATGGTGGAGAAATCCGAGTCAGCCGCCTTGATGCCGGTGCGCTCGACAAACTTCATGCCACGCTTTTCGGTGTACTCGACGAACGCCTTTTCAAGATCTACGTAAGCTTCGTTGTCCGTGAAACGCACCGTGGCGCAAGACTTGACCTTGGCGACGTTCAACGCGTACTCGCCCAGCGGCGGCATGGTGACAGTCCCGGGTTGCGCGGAGATGAAACCCCAGGGGCCCGCGGTGAGCAGAGCCACCGCGTTGGTCATGGCCTTCATGCCGATCTTCGCGTCGTTGGCCACGCCTGCCGAAGGGATGGCTTCCGGAGCCGTCGTCGGGCCCAGGATGAACAACACGCTCGGATCGGCCGCATAACGCGTGACGGCGGCCATGGCCTGCGCGCGCGCAGTCGCGCTGTCCGCCACCTCGTAGACGATCTTGTCGCTGCCCAGGAAATTCTTGGCGTTCAGTTCATCGGCGGCGAACTTCATGCCTTCGGACGCGGGCACACCGACGAACGCGGCACCACCGGTGAGCGCCTGCAGGATCACGATCTTGCGGTCGGCCGCCTGGACCGCGAGCGACGCCAGCGCCATGCCGGCCGTCAACGCGAGAAACTTGAATGCCCTGGTTTTCGAGCCCATGTGAGCGTCTCCTGGTTGTGAGTGAACAGTGGTGTCGACAAGAATTATATTTTTAGCGCACTATCCATATAATTTCCGGCAGTGTCAAGCGCGTTTACGCGTATGCCGCCTGCAGCACCGGCCGCGGAGTGCAGGAGATGTACTCGGCCAGTACGTCCCCCTGCACGGTGACATGGCCACGCATCAAGGTGTAGGCCGGCTCGGCCTTGCCGGTCGTGATCAGTTCCAGCAGCGCTTTGTGGTCGTCGTTGTTGGCTTCAGGGCGCCCCTTGGAACGCAACTGGAACATCCGGTACGGGTTGAGGCGAACCGCGAGATTGCGCGTGATGTCGAACAGCACGTCGTTGTGCGTCGCGCGCCAGATCGCAACGTGAAACCGGATGCCCTGGCGTCCGAACTCGTCTTCGTCGCCGGCCAGCAGCGCCGCGTCCGAGGCGCGCTGGATCCTGGCCAGCGCCTCCTTTTCCTGCTCGGTGATGCGCCGGGCGGCAAACCGTGCGCACAGCGCCTCGAGTTCGGACAGGGTCTCGAACATCTGGATCAGGCGGCGCACATCCAGCGGAGCCACCACCGCGCGCTGGCGTGACGGCTTCTCGACCAGCCCGGACTCGATCAACTGCAGCAACGCCTCGCGCACCGGCGTGCGGGAGACCGAGAAGCGCTTGGCGATGGCGTCCTCGTCCAGCGGCGCTGCCGGTGCCAGGCGACCGGCGAAGATGTCCTCTTCCAGCGCACTGCGGACGATCTCGCACTGGGTCAGTTTCCGTGCGTCCTGGGCCTTGGGCCGCCCGCGCCCGCGCGCTCGCGCGGCCACGCCAGCAACCGGGTGCGGCGCGGGATCAAGCTGTGCTGAAGGCATGAGTGGCGATCCAGTATATTGAAAGCTGTTTCATTTTATACAATTCTCGCCTAAGATGCACGAAAAGTCGTCCGATCGCGATTCTGGCGCGAGCGACATGCCACCGTCAAACCATCGCCGCATGCTGACCTTCCCGCACTTCGAGCCGCATTTCCCGCGTGCGCAGTGGACGCTGCCGTTCGTCCTCGAGCACCAGGCCGCGGCCCGCGCCGGTCGGCCCTTCCTGTCCTGGACCGACGCGGGGGCACCCCACTCTTTTGCTGAAGTCAATACCATCGTCAATCGGCTGGCGCACGGCATGTCCGCCTTCGGCATCCGCAAACGCGAGCACATCGCGATCCTGCTGCCGAACTGCCTGGAGTTCGTATTCGCCTGGTTTGCGCTGAACAAGCTCGGCGCGGTCGAGGTCGCCATCAGCGACGCGTACAAGGGCACGTTCCTGCAGCACCCGCTGCAACTCGCGCAGGCCAGGACCATCATCACCACGGCCAGCCTGGCGAAGCGGCTGCTCGACATCGAGGATGCGATTCCGGTCCGACGGGTGGTGCTGGTCGATGAGCCGGGTCTGGCGGAACCGGTCGCCGACCCGGTGTTCAAGGCCATCACGGTGCACCACCTGCGGGACCTGTACAGCCAGGACGCCAGCAACCCGCCCATGGCCGTGACGCCGCAGGACTGCGCCGCCGTGTTGCTGACCTCGGGCACGACCGGGCCGTCCAAGGGGGTAGTGATGCCGCATTCACAGTTCTACTTCTTCGCCGAAGAGGACGTGCAACTGACGCGCCTGACGCAGGACGACGTGTACATGACCGGTTTTCCGCTGTTCCATGGCAACGCGCAGTTCCTGACCGTCTATCCGTGCCTGATCGCCGGTGCGCACTGCGTGTTGTATCCACGCTTCAGCGCCTCGGACTGGGCCGGCCGGGCCCGGCGCAGCGGAGCCACCGTGACCAACCTGCTCGGCGCCACACTGGCCTTCATCTGCGCCCAGCCGCCGTCCCCGGACGACCGCGCGCACAAGCTTCGGCGCATCTACGCGGCCCCGCTCTCGACCGATCTGGCCGGCCCGTTCACGGAGCGTTTTGGTGTATCCGAGTACGTGGACGGGTTCGGGCAGACCGAAATCTCCAATGTGTTCATGACCCCGCCGGGCGCCAAACGGCCGCCGGGCGCCAGCGGCGTGTTGGTGGACCAGTGGTTCGAGATCCAGCTGGTCGACCCGGAAACCGGCCTCGAAGTGGCGCCGGGGCAGGCCGGCGAACTGCTGGTGCGCCACAAGCAGCCGGGCATCATTTCGACCGAATACCTGGGCATGCCGGACAAGACCATCGAGTCGCGGCGCGATCTGTGGTTTCACACCGGCGACGCACTCAAACGCGACGCCGAGGGCTGGTATTACTTCGTCGACCGGGTGAAGGACGCGTTGCGCCGGCGCGGCGAGAACATCTCGTCGTTCGAGGTCGA
>JANLQZ010000845.1:0-1885 GCA_031368125.1 Betaproteobacteria bacterium | reverse complement strand
AGGCTCCGGCATTGGTGCCCAGCCCGTCCGCGCGCCCGGACGCGGCCGTGGCAGGTCAAACCGTGGGCGATGTGGTTCAACCCGGCGCCGAACCCAACGCCGGCGCGACAGCGTGGGAGCAGGCGCTGGGCGCCGAGGCGAAGGAACTGCTGTTGAGTGGCAAGCCGGACGTGTGGGACCTGCTGACCCGGCGCTTCGAGTCGCGCATCATCAACGCGGCGTTGGCCGTGACCAAGGGCCGGCGCATCGAAGCGGCCCAGAAACTCGGCATCGGCCGCAACACCATCACGCGCAAGATCCAGGAATTAGGCCTGGAGTAGGGCCAACCCCCGCCGTGGCCTGTGGTGCTTCGCGCGTCAGGCCGCCAGTTGCACCACCACTGGCGCATGGTCGTTCGGGCGATCGTTCTTGCGCGGGCCCTTGTCGATGGCGCACGCCGTCACCACACCCGCGAGGCCGACACTGACCAGAATATGGTCGATACGCAGCCCCCGGTTGCGGCGAAAGGCAAAGTCGCGGTAATCCCACCAGCTGTAACTCTTTGGCGCCTGTTCGAACAGGGGGTGGGCGTCGGTCAGGCCCAGCGCCACCAGGGCGCGCAAATGGCAGCGTTCTTCTTCAGTGCAGTCGATGGTGTCCTTCAGTCCCACCGGGTCCCACACGTCGGCGTCATCGAAGGTGATGTGGTAGTCGCCCATCAGCACCAGCTTGGGGTGCTGCGCCAGTTCGGTGCGCACCCAGTTGAACAGGCCATTGAGCCAGTGAATCTGCCCGTCTTGCTTGTCGCCTCCCGGGCTTCTCCTATTTCATCCTGGACCACCGCGTTCTACACTCGCGATGGGCCACAACGAGGAGACGACATGGTGCCTTCACCAGCCGACCTGCAGCAGCTCCTGCGCCAGGTGCGGCGCGTCGACGACCGCCAGCAGCTGGCCGAACTCCTGTCCCGCTACGGGATGGCCGTCGACGACCGGGACTTCGACACCATTGGCCGCCTGTTCGCGACCGACGGGGAGTTCCACGGAATCAAGGGGCGCCAGCAGATCGTCGACTACTATCGCGCGCGCACCTCAACGTTCACCACCAGCTCGCACTACGCCCTGACGTGGCATGTCGATTTCGTGTCCGACGACCTGGCCAGCGGGGTGGTCAATGCGCATGCCGAGTTGTGCATCGGCGGCAAGACGGTGCGCCTGGCCCTGCGCTACCTCGACACCTACTTGCGCAGCGCACAGGGTTGGGTGTTCCAGCAGCGTCAGCTGAAGTTTCGTTATGTGTTGCCTTTCGATGCCGTCGCCGACGGCCTCGACGATCCATGGCGCGTGCGCTGGCCGGGCTCCGCGCCGCAGCTTGCCGATTTGCCTGACAAGCTGCAAACTTACATCGACAGCCGCAAGGTGGCCATCACCGCGGCCGCGCCGCCCAATGCCTGACCCCGTCTGAAGACCTGCTCTGAAGGAGATGTTATGCCGAGACTGCGATCCCTGACACTCGATGAATTCGATCCGGAGCTTCGCGCGATGCTCCAGGCAGACCAAAAAAGCGAACGTGAGATGCGCCCCACCAGCGTGCGCGCACACCACCCGGAGTTCGCCAAGGCCTACGCGCGCTTCACTGCCGCGTTCAAGGAGCACGCGGTGTTGCCGACCCGGCTGCGCGAACTGGTGCGTTTGCGCATCGCGTTCCACAACCAGTGCCGAAGCTGCATGGCGATGCGGTACGCCGACGCCGTGGACGCCGGTGTTTCCGAAGACCTGGTGTGTTCGCTCGAGAAGCCGCTTGACGCGCCCAACCTGACCGACGCCGAGCGCGTGGCCCTGCGTTATGCCGACCTGCTGGCGACCAACCACCTCGCCATTGGTGATGCGCTGTATGCCGAACTGGC
>JANLQZ010000136.1:0-1779 GCA_031368125.1 Betaproteobacteria bacterium | reverse complement strand
TCCGCACCACGTGCAGCATTTCGTCATGGAAGATTTCACGGTGCTCGATGGTGCGCGTCAGTGCTTCCTGGGGGCTGATCTTGTGGCTGTCGGGCATGCTGGGGACTCCTGGTTGTTTCAGTGGATGGGGTTGTCGGCCAGTGCCAGGCGGACGCCGAAATAGACGAACAGGGCACCAGCGCCGCGTTCCAGCCAGCGCATGCCGCGTCGCACGGTTTTCATGCGGCCAGACAGCCAGGCCGCGCCCAGCCCATACGCCATGTTGACCGGAATGGCGTTGAGATTGAAGACCAGGCCCAGCAGCAGGAACGCCAGTGTCTTTTCCGGCGCGTCGGCGCGGATGAACTGCGGCAGGAACGCCAGAAAAAACAGCGCCACCTTGGGGTTCAGCGCGTTGGTCCAGAAGCCGCGCAGGAAGACCTTGCGCAGTTGCTGGTCACGGCCGCAGACCGGGCCCGCGCCCAGCCCCGGCTGCGCATCGGGCTGGACGCCACGGGTACTGGACAGCAGCATCGAGCCGCCGACATAGACCAGGTACGCGGCACCCAGCCACTTGAGCAGCGTGAACGCGCTGGCCGATGCGGCAACCAGCGCGCTCAGGCCGATGGTCGCGGCAGCGATATGCACGAAACAACCCGCCGTGATGCCCAGCGCCGCCACCGCGCCGGAGCTGCGGCCGCCGCGCAACCCGCAGGCCACGATGTACAACACGTCGGGTCCGGGCGTCAGGTTCAACAGCAGGCCGGCGGCGATGAACAATCCCAGATGGTCGATGCCCGAAAACATGGCGCGGGTTCGGTTGGTAGGTGGATCAGTGATGCGAACGGCTGCCGATCGTGCGCAGGCGCTCAGCGCGCGAAGAACCTGCGGATCACCTCGACTGCGCGGTCGACGCCCGCGGCGTCCACGTCCAGGTGGGTGACGAAGCGCAACCGGTACAGGCCGGTGGCGAGGATGCCATGGGACAACAGGTACGGCATCAGCTCGACCGAACGAGTTTTCGCGGCGCCCACCAGGTCCACAAACACGATATTGGTATGCGGCGCCTCGACCTGCAGGCCATCGATGCCGGCCAAGCCCGCGGCCAGGCGGCTCGCCAGCGCATGATCCTGCGCCAGCCGATCGACATGGTGGTCCAGCGCGTAGCTGCCAGCCGCCGCGATCACGCCGGCCTGGCGCATGCCGCCACCGGCCATCTTGCGGATGCGGTGCGCGCGCCCGATCAGCTCGCGGCTGGCGCACAACACCGACCCCACCGGTGCGCCGAGGCCCTTGCTCAGGCAGACCGAGACACTGTCGAAACACTGCGCGATGCGCCGCGCCTCGGCGCGTATGTCGGACCCGGTGGGCGCCGCCTGCGCGGTGGCCGCGTTGAACAGGCGCGCGCCGTCGAGGTGCCGCGCCAGCCCCTTGTCCCTGGCCAGGGTCGTGGCCTGCTGCACATAGGCAAACGGCAGCAACTTGCCACCCAGCGTGTTCTCCAGCGCCAGCAGGCGCGTGTGCGCGAAATGCGCGTCGTCGGGTTTGATGGCGGCCTCGATGTCGGCCAGCGCCAGCGTGCCGTCGCGCTGGTGCTCGAGCGGCTGCGGCTGTACGCTGCCGAACACCGCCGCGCCACCACCTTCCCAGCGGTAACAGTGCTGGAACTGGCCCACGATGTATTCGTCACCGCGCTGGCAATGGCTCAGGATCGCGCACAGGTTGCTCTGGGTTCCGGTGGGCACGAACAGCGCCGCTTCGAAGCCCAGCATGGCGGCCAGTTTGTCCTGCAGCGCGTTG
>JANLQZ010000094.1:0-5243 GCA_031368125.1 Betaproteobacteria bacterium | reverse complement strand
GGGTTATGCCTCCAGTGGCTCGTTCAACCGCAGCGGCCTGAATTACGAGGCTGGCGCAAGAACCCCGCTGGCGGCCGTACTGTCGGCGGTTTTCCTGTTGCTGATCATGTTGTTCCTCGCGCCGTTGGCCGCGTACCTGCCTATTGCGGCCATGGCCGGCATCCTGTTCGTGGTGGCATGGGGCCTGATCGACTTCCACCACATCGCCGAGATCGTGCGCGCCAGCCGGTCCGAAACCGCGGTGCTGGCGGCCACCTTCGTCGCCACCCTGACGCTGAACCTGGAGTTCGCGATTTACATCGGCGTGCTGCTGTCGATGATGCTGTACCTCAACCGCACCTCGCGCCCGCCGCTGGAAGACGTCAAGCCGGCCGACCACGAACATGTGCTGGGCTTCAGCACCGATACCGGGCTGCCGGATTGCCCGCAGCTCAAGGTCGTGCGCCTGAACGGGTCGATCTATTTCGGTGCCGTCAGCCACCTGCAGGAGGCCCTGCAGCAGATCGACGGCCGCGCGCCGATGCAGCGCAGCGTGCTGCTGGTGGCATCGGGCATCAACTTCGTGGATATCGCCGGCGCACAACTGCTGGCGCAGGAAGCGCGCCGGCGGCGCGCCATGGGCGGCGCGTTGTACATCTTCAACCTGAAGAACGAGCCGCTCGAGATGTTGCGTCGCACTGGCGCATTCGACACGATCGGCGCCGACAACTTTTTCATGCTCGGCGACGACGTGTTCGGCACCCTGTTTCGGCGGCTCGATGCGCGGGTTTGCAGCAGCTGCACGGTGCGCATCTTCCACCCCTGCAAACGGCCACCCGGCTGAGGGTGCGGCAGGCCAGCCGCCGTCCCGCAGGAAATCGTCGAAGGTCGTGCTGGGCGGAGCAAAGGCGGTCGAGGGCGCGCCCCTGGCCATGCGTCGTCGACATCGCCCGGTGTCACGCCAGCGCGCGCAGCTCCTCGAAGGATATGAGCCGCCCGGCCATGGCGCTGGCCACCACCGTGGGCGGGCTGGCCAGCCACACCTGACCCGGCCCGGAGCGGCCCGGGAAGTTGCGGTTGATCGCACTCACGGTGACCTGGGACGCCTCGGTGGAGGACCCCGGGCCGCAGTTCGCGCAGGCGCCGCAGGAGGGCTGCAGCAGCACGGCGCCGGCCTGCGCGAACACCGGCAGGTAGCCCTGCGCGCGGCAGTAGTCGCGCACGGCGGTGGTTCCGAACTGCAGGAACAGCTGCACGTGGGCCGGTTTGCGCAGGCCGTGTTGCAGGGCCCACTGCAGCACGGCGTGATAGTGGTCGAAGTCCTCGCGTTTGCCCGCGGTGCAGGAGCCGCCGTAAGCGATGTCGATCCGCACCCGCTCACGCAACTGCGCCAGCGGCAGGCCGTTACCGGGGTCGCCGGGGCGGGCCACGAAGGGTGACAGGGCGGCGCAGTCCAGCGTGATGACATCGCAATAGTGGGCGCCGGGGTCGCTGCACATCCACGGCTCCAGCACCATCTCCACGCCGCGGCGCTCACGCAGAAACTGCACCGTCGTGGCGTCGGGCGCCACGATGCCGGTCAGGCCGCCGAGTTCGGCCGTCATGTTGGTGAGTGTGGCGCGCTCGTCGATCGACAAGGCCCGCACCATCGGGCCGGTGAATTCGAACACCTTGCCCACCCCCACACCGGCACGGATGCCCGGCTGGGCCAGCAGGTGCAACACCACGTCCTTGGCGGTCACGCCCGGCGGGAGTCGCCCGCACAGGTCCACGCGCAGCACCTCGGGCACGGTGATACGCACCGCGCCGGTGACAAAGGCGTTGGCCATGTCGGTGGTGCCGACACCAAAGGCCACGCAGCCCAGGGCGCCGCTGTGCGGGGTATGCGAATCGGTGCCCACCACCAGCTGGCCCGGCAGCGCGTAATGCTCGGCCATCATCGCGTGCGAGATACCCGCCACGTTGCTGCCGTCGTCTTGCGCGACCTCTGTCTCGGTCAGCGTGCGGTGCTGGCGCAGGCCGTACTGCGCCACGAAAGCGCGTTGTGCGCGGCACATGGCGGCCATCTGCGGCACCAGGCCCGAGCGCAAGTGCGCCGGGCTTTGCTCGACATACGAGGTGTGGTCCTCGAACACCACGATCGACTGTGGCTGGTGCAGCACCACGGGCTGGTCCAGGGTGGTCTGCAGCATGTGGGCGCACATGCCGGTGTAGTACTCGTGGATGAAACGCCAGTCCGCGCGCACGAACCCGCCCTGGCCGGTCCGGGGCGCGCCGGGGGTGGTCGCGGTCGGCTGCCAATGGCGCCTCAGGATCTTTTCAAACAGGCTGCTGGCTGTGGCGCCGGCCGGTGCATCGGTAACAGGGCCCGCATCGAGCCCGCCATGCATGTGGCGCTGGCCGAAGCGCAACAGCCCGCCTTCGCGCAGGATCGATGCGGCCAGGTCGTCCCGGTCGTGCAACAGATCGTCGATCGTGATCGGCGCGCCGGACAACAGCCGCTCCACCAGAGCCAGGTCGGTAGAGGTCCACAGGCCGATGTTGTCGGCGTTCTGGCGATAGATGCGCTCGAAACTGCTCGCAACGACGAGCCGGATGCCGGCCAGCTTTTCCGCCATCGGGCTGTGTTCGCGCGAGGAGCCCTTGCCGTAACGTTGCCCGGCCACGAGCACCGCGACGCCCGATTGGCGCAAGGCGTCGCGCCCGACCGGGTTCTGGTCGCCACAACGCAGGCCGGTGTGGGCGAAGGCGCCCAGGCGCGCATCGTAATAACTCAGGATCGCCACCGGTGTGATTTCGTCAGTGGAGACATCGTCGCGCAGCGGGCCTGCTTCGGCCAGAGTCAGCTGTGCGCCCCCGAGTTGGCGGCGCACACAGGCCGGGTCCTGGCTCAGGAACAGCAGTTTGCACGGGGCGTCGAACGCGACCGGCGGCGCGCTGCTTGCCTGGGTACGTTCGCTCTGCGAGTCGCGGTGCGAGCTTGCTTGAGGGCGGCCCGGCGCGGCGCTCATCAGGCATCCTCCATGCTGCGCATTGCGGAATTCGCCCTTGGGAACGGCCCGGCGGCGCTCATGGCGCGGTCGCGGTTGGGGCCATCGCGTGGGCCCGGCCGAGGTAGTCGAGCAACAGCCTGGCGGGGGTGCCGAGCTCGTCGCCACCGCGGTGGCACAACACGAACTGGCGCCGCGCCCAGGGCTCGTGCAGCGCGAGGATGTCCAGCCCATAGGCTTCGGCGTACAGCCCGGTGACTTCGCGCGGCACCAGCGCGATCGCCAGGCCGGCGCGCACCACGCGCAATGCGGCTTCGAAATTGGTCACGATCACGCGGTGTTGCAGCCGCCGCCCCAGCCGGCTGGCCTCGCGCTGCAACATCACTTCGACCGCCGAGTTGACCGGCATGCATACATGTTCGTAGTCCAGCGTATCGGCATACCGCAGCCGCGCGATAGTGCCCAGCGCATGCCCGCGGGGCACAGCCACACACAGGTGGTCTTGCCGGTATGGCACGGTCTGCAGCGTGCCGGTGTCGGCGGCATCCCAGCAGATGCCGATCGCCGCCACGCGCTCGCGCACGCCGCGAACCACTTCGGGGCTGATGCGTTCCTCCAGGTCGATCTGGATGTTCTTGTGCTCGGGCTGTTGCAGGAAGCCGGCGATCTCGTCCGCCAGCGATTCGGCCATCACCGAGGCCGTGGCCAGCACATTCACGCGGCCCTGGACGCCGGCCGCATGGCTGGCCATGTCGCGCTCGATGCGGTGCGCCGACAGCAGCATGTTGCGAGCATGTTCCAGCAGCGTCTGGCCGGCGTCCGTGGGCACCACGCCATGGCGTTTGCGCGCCAGCAGTGTGGCGCCGACGGTCTGCTCCAGCTGCACCAGCCGTTTGCTCACCGCCGAGGCGACCATGCTGGCACTTTCGGCGGCACGGCTCATGTTGCCGATGTCGCACACCGTCACGAACAGCCGCAGGGTGGTCAGGTCGAGGTCACGCATTTTATTTGTTCCCAAACGGAACAACGATTCTTCCCAAATTGAATTTTGTGATCGACTGGAACATTTTAAACTCCACGCCTGTCCTGACTGCTGGAGTTTGCCCATGCCCTACCCGACTTTTCGCTGGCCCGAGCGCGTGACCCTGCGCGAGGTGGGCTTGCGTGATGGCCTGCAAAGCATCACACGCACCCTGCCTACCGAACACAAGAAGCAGTGGATCCAGGCGGCCTACGAGGCGGGCGTGCGCGAAATCGAGGTCGGCTCCTTCGTGCCGCCCAGACTGCTGCCCCAACTCGCCGACACGGCCGAGCTGGTTGCCTTTGCCCGCACGCTGCCGGGCCTGCGCGTGTCGGTGCTGGTGCCCAACCTCAAGGGCGCCGAGCGCGCCATGGACAGTGGCGCCGACTGGATGTTGCAGCCCCTGTCGGCCAGCCATGCGCACAGCCTGGCCAACCTGCGCAAGACGCCTGACGAGGTGTTGGCCGAGATCGGCGCGATCGTTCAGGCGCGCCGCGCGCGGGGCGCGCGCGTCGGCATCGAGGTCGGCATCAGCACCGCGTTCGGCTGTACCTTGCAGGGCGCCGTGGCCGAACCCGAGGTGTTGCCGCTGGTGCGGGCCGTGCTGGCGCTGGGTGTGGACCGTGTGGGCCTGGCAGATACGGTCGGGTATGCCGACCCCCGGCAGGTGGGCCGGCTGTTTGCGAGCGTGCGTGCCGTGGCCGGTGACCGGATGGCCTGCGGCCACTTCCACGACACGCGGGGCCTCGGCATGGCCAATGTGATGGCCGCGTTGCAGGCCGGCGAGACCCGTTTCGACGCCTGCCTGGCCGGCATCGGCGGCTGCCCGCATGCGCCCGGAGCCAGTGGCAACGTAGCCACCGAAGACCTGGTCTATCTTTTCGACAGCATGGGCATCGACACCGGCATCGACTTTGCCCAACTCGCCACACTGCGCGAGCGCGTGGCCGGCTGGCTGGCCGGAGAAAACCTGCATGGCAACATTGCCCGGGCCGGTTTGCCCAAGACCCTCGCCGACCGGGGCGCACAACAACTGAAGGTGCCGGCGTGAACCCCGTGACACCGCTCGACCAGGCTCAGCACCACACAGCGCGGAGCGCCGCGAATCCCGTGGGCGACGGCAGGAAACTGCCACTCGACGGGTTGCGCGTCGTCGAGTTCACGCACATGGTGATGGGCCCCGCCTGCGGCATGGTGCTGGCCGACCTGGGTGCCGAAGTCATCAAGGTCGAGCCGATCGACGGCGACCGCAC
>JANLQZ010000082.1:0-1920 GCA_031368125.1 Betaproteobacteria bacterium | reverse complement strand
GCCAGCGCCCCGCGCCGCCGAAACATGCACGCTGCCGCGGGACCCGTCCGCGTAGATGACGGTCGCCTGCGTGCCATCGGTCTGCTCCACCGTCACGGCAAGCAGGTTGGCCTCGCCCAGGAAGTCGGCGACGAACCGGGTGCTGGGGTACTTGTAGACGTTGGTCGGCGTGTCGATCTGCTCGATGCGGCCGGCACGCATCACCGCCAGCCGGTCGGACATCACCATCGCCTCTTCCTGGTCATGCGTCACGTGCAGCACCGACACGCCGGTCTCGCGCTGGATGCTTTTCAGTTCGATGCCCACTTGCTGGCGCAGCCGCCGGTCGAGTGCGCCCAGCGGCTCGTCCAGCAACAGCGCGGTCGGATCGATCACGAGCGCGCGCGCCAGCGCCACCCGCTGCTGCTGGCCTCCCGACAGCTGCGCCGGCATGCGCTGCGCGAAGTCGGCCATGCCCACGCGTTCGAGCATGCGCCGGCCGCGTTGTGCGCGTTGTGCCGCCCCGACCTTGCGCATGCGCAACCCGAACTCGACATTCGCCGCCACGCTGAGGTGGGGAAACAGCGCGTAGTTCTGGAACACGATGCCGAGGTTGCGCTGGCGCGGCTCCAGCGCGAGGATCGACTGGTTTGCGACCCGGACGTCGCCGTAGTCCGGCTCCACGAAACCGGCGATGATGCCCAGGGTGGTCGTCTTGCCGGAGCCGCTGGGGCCGAGCAGGGTCAGGAATTCGCCGTCACGCAGACTGAAGCTCACGTCGTGCAGCACCTGCACCGCACCGTAGCGTTTGCCCAGGCCCGTGACGTCGATGTCGCGCGTTGTGCGCTGGACGCGCGGCGCGTGCTCACGGCCGTTGGTCACCAGCGCCTCGCGCAGGCATGGTTCTGTTCGCCCATGTCAATCCCTCAGCACAATGCGCAGCACGGTGCGCCGAAAACCAAACAGCAGCACACCCGCGAGCACCGCGAGCACAACCACGCCGAGCAGGAGCGTCGATACCGCCATGACGGCAGGCGATAGGTTGAACTGGACTTCGGTAAAAAGCTTGACCGGAAAGGTGATCGCGCCGGGCCCTGAAATGAACAGGGCGATCACCACTTCGTCGAATGACACCACGAACACCAGCAGCGCGCCCGACAGCAGGGCCGGCAGTATGGCCGGCAAATAGACCCAGCGCATCACCGACCAGGGGCCCGCGCCCAGGCTCATGGCCGAGCGCACCAGCGCCATGTCGAGCTTGCCCAGCGCGGCGCGCACGCTCAGGAATACATAAGGAACACCGAGCACACCGTGCGCGATCGCGATTCCGGCAAGGGTGCCGTTGATTTGCAGCTGGATGAAGAACTGGAAGGTGCCCAGCGCCAGCACCACCACCGGCATCGCCAGCGGCGCCAGGATCAGGGCGGTGATCACACCTTCGCCACGAAAGCGCGCGCGCGACAGGCCGATCGCCGCGAGCGTGGCGCAGACTACCGACAAGGCAACCGCCAGGGCCGCCACCTTGAGCGAGAACACGATTGCGTGGCCCCATCGGACATCCGCGAACAACTCGCGGTAAGCGGCCAGGCCCCATTGCGCGGGCGGAAACTCGACCACCTGTCCGGCGGTGAACGACATCGGAATGACGGCCAGTATCGGCAACACCAGCAGCAGCAAGCCCGGCAGGGCCAGCAGCATCGGCAGCGGCGATCGGCCGTGGCGCTGCTTTCTGGACATGGGAAGCGGTGCAGTCGTGCCACCCATGGCGGCCTAGCGGGCAGCGCCCTCGGCGCGCTGGTACAGGATCGTCAGGATGCCCACCACGACCACCAGCACCATCGCGATAGCCGACGCCACCTTGAAGTCCAGCAACTGCAGCGCGTACAGGGCGACGACATTGGCGAGCAGCTGGTCGCGCGGTGCGCCCAGCGTCGCCGGTAT
>JANLQZ010000974.1:0-10532 GCA_031368125.1 Betaproteobacteria bacterium | reverse complement strand
CGATGGGACGCGTGCTGGCGCGGGACTTGGTCTCGCCGATCAGCGTGCCGCCACACGACAACTCAGCCATGGACGGCTTCGCCTTCGATGGCGCGGCATTGGCCAGTACCGTGCCCTTGGTGCTCAAGGTCGTCGGAACGGCGCTGGCGGGCCAGGCGTGGCAGGGCCGGGCCGGCGCTGGCGAAGCGGTGAAGATCATGACCGGTGCTGTCATGCCTGAGGGCCTGGACACGGTGGTGCCGCAGGAACTGACGCGCCAGCAGGGTGACACGATCACGATCGCGGCCGGGTCGCTGGCGCGTGGCGACAACCGCCGCAAGTTGGGTGAAGACTTGCACGCAGGCCAGCCCGCGCTGCGCGGCGGAGACCTGCTCGGCCCCGCCGCCCTGGGCCTGGTGGCCAGCCTCGGGGTTGGCCGGGTGACGGTCTGGCGCAAGCTCCGGGTCGCCTATTTTTCCACTGGCAACGAGATCCTGAGCCTGGGTGAGGCGCCGCGCGAGGGCGCGGTGTACGACAGCAACCGTTACACCGTGTTCGGCCTGCTCAGCCGCCTGGGCGTGCAGGTCACCGACATGGGCGTGGTGCGCGACGACCCGGCCGAGCTCGAAGCCGCCTTCGTTGCTGCCGCGCAAGGTGCGGACGCAATCATCACCAGCGGCGGTGTCAGCGTCGGCGAGGCCGACTACACCAAGGCAATGATGAAGAAGTTGTCGCACGACGGTGGTGGCGTGGCATTCTGGCGCATCGCCATGCGTCCTGGCCGGCCGATGGCGGTGGGGCGCATCGCTGCCGATACGCCGGCCGGCCGGCACTCTGCGGTGCTGTTCGGGCTGCCGGGCAATCCGGTCGCTGTGATGGTCACCTTCCTTGCATTCGTGCGCCCGGCGCTGCTGCAGATGATGGGCTGCAGCGGCCAGGCCACACCGATGTTGCGGGCGCGCAGTATGGAGCCGATACGCAAGAAACCCGGGCGCACCGAGTACCAGCGCGGCGTGGTCGGCAACGCCCCGGACGGCAGCCTGCAGGTCAGGACCACCGGCAACCAGGGCTCTGGCGTGCTCAGTTCGATGGTCCAGGCCAATGGCCTGATCGTGTTGCACCACGCCCAGGGCAACGTGGCGGTCGGCGAAGAGGTCGATGTGATGATGTTCGACGGTGCCCTGTGAACGCGCCGACGCGCCGCCGGCTTCCCCGAGCCGTGCCGCCGGCCCTGAAGAACGCGTCACTGCTGCCACTCAACACCACCACGCTGGCCTCATGAAGACTTTCAAGATAGCCTGTATTCCAGGCGACGGCATTGGCAAGGAAGTTGTCCCTGCTGGACAAACCGTGCTGGAAGCGCTGGCCGCGCGCCAGGCCGGCTTCAGTTTCGAATTCACGTCCTTCGACTGGGGCGGTGACTACTACCGCCGGCACGGAGTCATGATGCCAGCCGACGGCCTGGACGCCTTGCGCGGCATGGACGCGATCCTCTTCGGCTCCGCCGGCGACCCGCACATTCCGGACCACGTCACGTTGTGGGGCCTGCGACTGAAGATCTGCCAGGGCTTCGACCAATACGCCAATGTACGTCCCACACGCATCCTGCCCGGCATCGACGCGCCGCTGAAGCGTTGCGCGGCCGAAGACCTGGACTGGGTCATCGTGCGCGAAAACTCCGAAGGCGAATACTCCGGCGTGGGTGGACGCGTGCACCAGGGCCATCCGACCGAGGTGGCGACCGACCTCAGCATCATGACGCGCGCCGGGGTGGAGCGCATCATGCGTTTTGCCTTCAGGCTGGCGCAGTCGCGGCCACGCAAGCTGCTCACGGTTGTCACCAAATCCAATGCACAGCGCCATGCGATGGTGATGTGGGACGAGATCGCGCTGCAGACAGCACGGCAGTTCCCGGACGTCCGCTGGGACAAGGAACTGGTGGATGCCGCGACCGCCCGCATGGTGAACCGACCGGCGTCACTCGACACACTGGTCGCGACCAATCTGCACGCCGATATCCTGAGCGACCTGGCGGCCGCCTTGGCGGGCAGCCTGGGCATCGCCCCCACGGGGAACATCGACCCGGAACGCCGTTATCCGTCGATGTTCGAACCGATCCACGGATCGGCATTCGACATCATGGGAAAGGGCCTGGCCAACCCGGTCGGGACGTTCTGGTCGGCCGTCATGCTGCTCGAACACCTGGGCGAAAACGACGCCGCGCAGGTGCTGATGCATGCCATAGAACGGGTCACCGCCGATGTCGCGCTGCATACGCGCGACCTGGGCGGGCAGGCGACCACCGCGCAGGTGACGCGGGCCGTATGCGCACAGATCACGGCAAGCGCATCGCCAGGCACAACCCGCGGACCCCGCTGGTAGCCTGGCCGCGGCAGGCTGGACGCGGCTGCCGCACGCCACAACATCGGCAATCGGCGGCGGAGATCGGACCGGCTTACTCCACCACCAAATCCCGATGCGCCACCGGCACGCCGGCATTCGGATGGGCGACCAGCGTCGCTTCCGTCTTCGCGCCCGGCGCGTGCCTGCGCGCGAGCAAGCTGTACATCGTGGGAACCACAAAAATGGTCAGCAGCGTGCCCAGGCTCATTCCGCCCACGATCACCCAGCCGATCTGGCGCCGGCTCTCGGCCCCAGCTCCCGTGGCCAGGGCCAGCGGCAAGGCGCCCAGCACCATCGCACCGGTGGTCATCATGATCGGACGCAGGCGTTGCGTGGCCGACTTCCTGATCGCGTCCATCATGTCCAGGCCCTGCTCACGCAACTGGTTGGCGAACTCCACGATCAGGATGCCGTGTTTAGTGATCAAACCGACCAGCGTGATCAGGCCGATCTGGCTGAACACGTTGAGGGTTCCTCCCGACCATTTCAGCGCCAGCAGGGCGCCGGCCATCGACAGGGGCACACTCAGCAGGATCACGAACGGATCGACGAAACTCTCGAACTGCGCCGCCAGAACCAGGAAGATGAAGAACAACGCCAGCACAAACACCAGCGTCAACGAGTCGGCCGATTTGCGGAACTCCCGGCTCGATCCGTTGAGGTCGGTGGCGTAGCCAGCCTTGAGCACTTTCCTCGCAGTGGCGTCCATGAAATCGAGCGCCTCGCCGACCGAGTAATCGGCCGACAGGTTGGATGTGATGGTGGCCGAGCGGCGTTGCCCGAAGTGGTTGAGTTCACGCGGGACCACGACTTCGCGCAGCTTGACCAGCGCCGACAACGGGATCATCGCGTCGGCCTTGCCGCGAACGAATATCTTCTCGATGTCGTCCGGCGTGGCCCGTCCGGACGGGTTGGTCTGCACGATCACGTCGTATTGCTCCGCTTCGCGCTTGTAGCGCGTCACGAGCCGCCCGCCCAGCATGGTTTCCACCGCGCGTGCAATCGCGTCCACGCCCACACCCATGTCGGCCGCCCGCTCGCGATCGACCTCCAGCCGGATCTCCGGCTTGTTCAGGCGCAGGTCGGTGTCCACCTGTACGAAGCCAGGGTTCTTGCCCAACTCGTCCTGAAACGCGCGCACCGCCTGCGCCAGGTTCTGGTAACTGTCGGAGGTGATGATCACGAAATTGATCGGCCGCTGCGTGAAGCCCTGCCCCAGCGAGGGCGGTGTGATCGGGAACGCGGTGACACCCGTCAACCCGGCCACGCGGGGCGTCATCTCGCGCGCCATCTCGAGCGTGGTCCGCTTGCGCTGCTCCCATGGCACGGTGCGGAAGAAGATGTTTCCCTGCGCCACCGTCGGGTTCCCGATGGTGGAAAAGATACGGTCGAACTCCGGGTAACTCTCGCCGACGCGCTCGATCGCCCTGGCATATCGGTTGGTGTAATCCAGCGTGGCGCCGTCCGGCCCGTTGACCTGCGCCAGCACCACCCCGCGGTCTTCGATCGGTGACAACTCGCGCTTGATCTCACCCAGCACGAACCACGACAGGACTCCGCTGCCGATGGCCACCAGCACCACCAGCCAGCGCGCCCTGAGGGTCCAGCCGAGCAGCCGCGCATAACCGCGCGTGACCGTCTGCAGCGCGCTCTCCATGCCGCGGTCGAAAAACCCCGGCTTGGGGTTGTGGCGCAGCAGCAGAGAACACATCATGGGCGACAACGTGAGCGCCACCAGTCCCGAGACCACAACCGCCCCGGCCAGCGCGAGCGCGAATTCGGTGAACAACCGTCCGGTGCGACCGGGCGCGAACGCAAGCGGCGCATACACCGCGACCAGCGTCATCGTCATGGCGACGATCGCAAAACCGACCTCGCGCGAGCCCTTGATCGCCGCCTGGAATGGCGTCATGCCCTCTTCGATGTGGCGAAAGATGTTCTCCAGCATCACGATCGCATCGTCGACCACCAGCCCGATCGCCAAAACCAGCGCCAGCAAGGTCAGCGTATTGACGCTGAAGCCGGCCAGCGCCATCAGCGCGAAGGCGCCGATCAGCGCCACCGGGATCGTCAACAGCGGGATCAGCGACGCGCGCAAAGTGCGCAGGAACACGAAGATGACCAGCGCCACCAATACCACCGCCTCGGCGATGGTGGTGTAGACCGCCTTGATCGATCGGTCGATGAAGACCGAATTGTCGTTGGCGACCTCGATCGCCACGCCGGGCGGCAGGTCGCGCTGGACCTTGCCCAACAGTTGCCGCACACCGGCCGACAGGTCGAGCGGATTGGCGGTCGCCTGCCGGATCACGCCCAGCGCGACCGAGTCGCGGCCGTTGAGCCGCACGCTCGATCGCTCGTCGGCCGGCCCACTTTCGACCCGCGCCACGTCGGCAATACGCACCGGCAGGCCGTTGACGGTACGGATCACGACCTGCCGGAACTCGGACGGGCGCTGCAGGTCGGTTGCCGCCGTGACGTTGAATTCGCGCTGCATGCTCTCGATGCGGCCAGCGGGCACCTCCAGGTTGGACCGGCGCAATGCATCTTCGACATCCTGCACCGTCAGCCGGTAGGCGGCCAGTTTGTCCGGGTCGAGCCAGATGCGCATCGCAAACTTGCGCTCGCCAAAGACCGTCACGTCGGCGGCGCCGGGCGCGGTCTGCAATACCGGCTTGACCAGCTGGTTGGCCATCTCGGAGAGCTGTAGCGAGCTGTGGGTGTCCGAACTCATGGCCAGGAAAACCACCGGGAAGGCATCCGCCTCGACCTTGGCGATCACCGGCTCGTCAATGCCCTGGGGCAGCCGCTGGCGTACCCGCGAGACCTTGTCGCGCACATCGGCGGCGGCGGAATCGGCGTCGCGGCTGAGCGCAAAGCGGATTGAGATCAGGCTGCGCTCCTGGCGGCTGATCGACGTGATCACGTCGACGCCCTCGATCCCCGCCAGCGAATCTTCCAGCACCTTGGTGACCTGGCCTTCGATCACCTCGCTCGAGGCGCCGCCAAACCGGGTTTGTACGCTGACCACCGGTTCGTCGATTTTTGGATACTCGCGCACCGACAGCCGGTTGAACGAGACGGCGCCGATCAGGACGATCAGCAGCGACAACACAGTTGCGAAGACCGGGCGCCGGATGGATGTTTCTGCCAATTGCATAAGACCTGTCCTCCCGCCTACCGGCTTGCGGCGGCACCAGGCGCCGAGGCCGCCCCCGCGGCGCCTGCCCCTGGCGGCGGTCGACCCAACTCCACCACCCGCAATGGACTGCCGTCCCGCTGCAACCGCTGCTGCCCCGCCACGACCACGGTGTCACCTTCAGCCACGCCGTCAGTTATTTCCACCCGGCCCAGTTGCCGCACGCCGAGTTTGACCTCCTGGCGCAGAGAAACAAACTTCGCATCGGCAGGCATGGTGCGGTCGGCGGAGCCGGGCACTGCCGAGGGCTCGACGACCTTGAAGACGAACTGGCGCCCGCCTTGCGGAACAATCGCCTCTTCCGGCACCACGACCGCCGCTTCCTTGATGGCGAACACCGTCGTGACCCGCGCGAACATGCCGGGGCGTAACGGCGCCGGATTGGGCCCACCACGCGCGGCGCCAGCCGCAGCACCCGAACCGGTCGGGCGGGAACGGGCCATCGCAGCGCCCGCGGCGGTCGAATCCGAGGCGCTTGGCCGCGCGCCAGCAGCTTCGACCAGATCCGCGCACCCATTGGCATCGGTGGACGGGCGCGACGCAACCGGCCGGCCGGCATCGCCGGGCCGAGAAGGCGCTGCGGCCGCACGCCCGGCACGGGGCATAGGACCGACCGCTGCGCCGCTGCGCGTGTCGCCCGCCCTGGCAACCGCTGCGCCGCTGCCGGGTGTCGACTTGCCCGTGGCGGCTGCCGGCCGACTGGCTGCGCCCGCCGGCGCGCCAGCACGGCCGCCACCCTGGGGCATCGGTTCGCCCATCGTGTTCGGCAACACCGCGCGCACGCCGATCGATCGCCCGTTCACGTCCAGCAGCGGGTCGATGGCTTCAATCGACGCCTTGAATACACGGCCAGGGAAGGAATCAAGTTGAAGTTGCACGGTCTGGCGAAGCCGCACTTTGCTCTGGTAACGCTCGGGCAACCGGAAGTCGACGTACATGCTGCTGATGTCTTCCAGGTTGATCAGGTCGGCGCCGTCCTTGACGAAATCACCGAGGTTCACATTGCGCATGCCGACAGTGCCGTCGAAGGGGGCCAGGATCGCCATGCGCGAAAGGCGCGCGCAGGCCAGTGCCAACTGGGCTTCAGCCACCTGCAGATTGGCGGAGCTTTCTTCCAGTACACGTTGCGCCACAAAACTCTGCGCGACCAATTCCTGGTTGCGCTTGAAATTCGCCTGGGCAATCGACACCTGGGCCTGGGCCTGCTTGATCTCGGCTCTTTGCAGCGTGTCGTCGAGTTGCACCAGCAACTGGCCCCTGCGCACAGTGGCCCCATCGGAAAACCCGAGATTCTTCACGCGTCCTGGCACCTCCGGTCGCATCATCACGCTCTGGCGCGACCGCAAGGAACCAACCGACTGTGCGTCATCCTGCAGCGTCACGCGCTCGACACGCGCGACCTCGACCCCCGCGGCGCGCGGTGCCGACGCCGCAGCAGCGGGTGGCACCGCACCGCCGCCCTGGCCGGACGAGGCCGCCGCGCCTACTATTTCCTGCGGCCCCTTCGGCTGGGATTGGTACCACCATGCGGCACCCGACGCCGCCGCGATTCCAACCACCGCGACAACGGAATAAACAACTTTGGAAGCCATTGAATGTCTCTGCTCTGAATAGTTCTCGGGTCCCGGTCGCCAACGAACGAATGTAGCAGGCGCCACGCGCGCGGCATGTCACCAACCGGGCAGCAACCCACCAGCACAAGGCCAGACCTGCCGCGTGTCAGCGGAACCGGGCCAGCTCCACACCACGATTGGCCAGCATGTCCGCACGCTCGTTGCCAGCGTCTCCGGAATGTCCCTTGACCCAGCGCCAGTCAATCACGTGGCCGGAAGTCTCGACCAGCGCGTCAAGCCGTTGCCATAGATCCACGTTCTTCACCGGCTGCCTGGCTGCGGTGCGCCAGCCCCGCGCCTTCCATCCGGCAATCCATTCGGTGATGCCCTTGCGCACGTATTCACTGTCCAGAAACAAAGTGACGTGGCACGGCCGCTTCAATGCAGTCAGAGCTTCAATCACGGCCATGAGTTCCATCCGATTGTTGGTCGTGAGTTTCTCCCCGCCGCATAACTCCTTGTCGGTGGCGCCGGACGACAGGAACACACCCCAACCTCCCAGGCCCGGGTTTCCCTTGCAAGCCCCGTCCGTGTAGATCCGCACTTGGTTCAAATACTTCTCCTCGTCGCGGCCGTGCTTGTGGGAACTTGCCCCGTGTTGCCGCCCGCCATCAGACACGACCGCGGCGAGCGGTGCTCGGGACACCATTGCGGTTGGCGATCGACACCGGCGCCGCCGCCCGCGCCGGCACTGATTTCCATGCCGGCCCCAGCAGGCGCATGCCGCGAACCCGTTTGACCGCCACCAGAAAGTAGACCGCACCAAAAATCGGCCACCATCGGGCGCCAGCCCGATCCATCCACTGGAAGCGTTCGAGCCACAACTCGCTCACCACCGCCGGCCGATAACAGCCAAAACGCCCGGACTCGACTTCGAAGCTGAGCAGGCGCAGCCAGTCGCGCAGGCGCCAGTAGCCGATGAATTCTCCCTCCTTGGGCAAGAACAGACCGCCGAAACCCAGACGCTGGTACAGATGCGCCCGGCGCTGGCGCAAGCCCCACAGGCTGGCCGGGTTGATGCCGCAAATGATGACCCGCCCCTCCGGCACGAGCACCCGCTCCACCTCGCGCAATGTGGCATGCGGGTCTGAATGCAACTCCAGCGCGTGTGGCAGCACCACGAGGTCAAGGCTGTTGGCTGGAAAGGGCAGCGCCGCAAAGTCGCAGACGAGTTGTACTTCGGGCCGTCCGCCGGCCTCGCGTTGACCCGCGGCGCGGCCTGTGTTACCGTGCGCCGGTCGAAGCGTTTCACCCTTGGCAAGTGGTCCGGCCGACAGGCTGTCGGATGCGAGCCAGCGATGGGGCATGCGATTGGTACGCAAGGCGTCCAGCGCCGGCAGGCCCAGTTGCAATGCGTGAAAGCCGAATATGTCGACAACGACGCGGTCCAGTTGGGCACGCTCCCAATCAAGCAGATAACGGCCTTGGGGCGTTTGAAACCAGTCCTGCAAACCGATAATTTGACCGCTCATGAACCAGAACAAGCTTCCCGCACCGGGCAAAAATTACGAAATGGTGTGGCATGACCAACCAAAAGGGATTGCCGTTGCAATCAGCGAGCGGACGACCGCACTGACCGCAACGCCGCCGCGGCTTTGACCAATGAACACGATTCTAGTCACCGTGCGTGGCTTCCCTCACAAATGAATTTCTTCCGCATCGCATCCGGCTTCATCCTCGTCTTCTTGGTCGGTTGCGCGGCCCCGGTTACCGGCGGCGACCCTGCGGGCGAGGTGTCGCCCAACACGCCGGTCGCCATTGCCGGGCCGCTCTCGCCGACCGTGCCGGCGACCTCGACTTCATCGCGTGCGGCGCCACGCCCAGCCCCGGGCGCCGTGATGCCTGCCGGCGCGCTCGAACCGCTTGCCTCCAATCGCGCGGCATCCCAGGTCGTGATGCTGCTGACTCCACCCGCAGACCTGTGGGAGCGGATCCGGCGCGGTTACGGAATGCCCAACCTCGAAAGCGAACTGGTGCGCGACCGCGAACAGTGGTACGTCGGCCGGCCCGAATACATCCTGCGCATGACCGAGCGCTCACGCAAGTACCTGTTCCATATCGTCGAGGAGCTCGAACTTCGCAACATGCCGACCGAACTGGCCTTGCTGCCATTCATAGAGAGTGCGTTCAACCCCCAGGCCGTGTCAAGCGCCAAGGCCGCGGGCATGTGGCAATTCATGCCTGCGACCGGAAAACACTTCGAATTGAAACAAAATGCGTTTCGCGATGACCGCCGCGACGTGCTGGCCTCGACTCGCGCAGCACTTGACTACCTGCAGAAACTGCATGGCATGTTCGGCGACTGGCATCTGGCCTTGGCGGCCTACAACTGGGGCGAAGGCAGTGTGTCCCGCGCAATCGAAAAGAACCGGCGGGCCAACCTGGGCACCTCCTACCTCGACCTGAACATGCCCGCCGAAACCCGCTTGTACGTGCCCAAGCTGCAAGCGGTAAAGAACATCGTGTCGGCGCCGCAAACCTTCAGTTCCACGCTTCCGGTGATCGAGAACCACCCGTACTTCCAGACCGTGACGATTACGCGCGACATCGACGTGGCGCTGGCGGCCAAGCTGGCGCAAGTGAATCTCGATGACTTCAAGGCGCTCAATCCTTCGGCGAACCGGCCGGTGATTCTGGCCGCCGGCACCCCGCAGATCCTGCTTCCATGGGACAACGCCGCGGTGTTCCTGGTCAACCTTCAATCCCAGCGCGGTGGGCAAATCGCCAGCTGGACCGCATGGCAGGCACCGTCGACCATGAAACCGGCAGACGCGGCGAAGCGGGTCGGCATGTCGGAAGCTGAACTGCGCACGATAAACAACATTCCCGCGGGCGTCATGATCCAGGCCGGCTCGACGCTGCTGGTCCCACGGTCGGCCGAGGTGCGTCACGACGTGACGGAACAAGTGGCGGACAACGGCCAGCTTTCGCTGAGCCCGATACCATTGGTCACGCGCAAGCTCGTCCGCGCCGGCAAGAACGAATCGGTCGCAAGTATTGCGAGGCGCTACCAGCTCACGAGCGCCAGCATCGCGGACTGGAACCGCGTCAGCGTGACGGCGACGTTTAAACCCGGACAAACCGTGACTGTCTACCTGCCAGCCCACACCCGGCTTGCGGTTGCCACGGCGCCCGCCGGCAAGTCCAGATTCAGGCAGCACGGAAAAGGCAAATCGATCCAGGTCGCACGGCGCTGAGCGCTTGCGCGGGCGCGTGCAGCCGCGCTCATTGGAGTACCTTCGCTCTGCGAGCTGCGGTGAGAGCTTGCTTGGGGCGGCCCAGCGCGGCGCTCATGCCTTGAAGCGCTCCTTGGCCTTCCTGGCGAACTCGTTGGTGAA
>JANLQZ010000957.1:0-3363 GCA_031368125.1 Betaproteobacteria bacterium | reverse complement strand
CGACCGGGTGATGGGCGCCTTGTCGCGGACGTTCGGATTGCAGGCGCGCGCGCCAGTGGTGGCGGGCCAGCGCGGAAAAAGCTTCTTCCTGCGCCGCCTGTTGCAGGACGTGATCTTCCAGGAACGCGGCCTGGTGGCGTTTAACCCGGTCGCCGAGCGGCGCCGCTTGGTCACCCGTACGCTTGGTTTTGGCGCCGTCGCGCTGGTCGCGACTCTGCTGCTGGTTGGCTGGGGCTTGAGCTTCACGCGCAACCAGGCCTATGTGCAGGAGGTCGGCCAGAAGCTGCCCGAACTGCAGAAGGCAGTCGATACGCTGCCGCCGGCCCGCTCGGCCGACATGCTGCCGTTGCCGCCGGTCCTGACGGCGGTGCGCCGGGCCGCCGAGCCGTCCGGGTTTGCCGTCGACGACCCGCCGTTCCTGCATACGCTGGGGCTGTACCAGGGCGACAAGCTTGACGCGGCGGCGCAGATCGCCTACCGCCGGTTGCTCGAACATGCGCTGTTGCCGCGCGTCGCGGCACGCCTTGAAGAGCGTCTGCGCGCCAGCAACAAGAACAACCTGGAGCAGGCCTACGAGGCGCTCAAGAGTTACGTGATGTTGCACACGCCGGACAAGTTCGATGCCGACACGCTGAAGGCATGGATCGCGGTGGACTGGGATGTCAACTACGAGCGCAGCCTGAGCCCCGAGCAGCGCAAGGCGCTCGACGGGCATCTCGACGCCCTGTTGGCGCTGGGCGCGCCGAACGCGGTTGGTGCGATGGACAAGACGCTGGTAGACAACACGCGCGAGATGCTCACGGCCTTCCCGCTGGAGTACCGGATCTACAGCCGGCTCAAGCGGCAGTACCGCGGCGACCTGCCCGAATTCTCGGTCGCCCGGGCGGGAGGACCCAACGCGCGTCTGGTATTCGAGCGCACCAGCGGCGAGCCCCTGTCCAAGGGCATTTCAGGCTTTTACTCGAAAGACGGCTACCAAAAAACCTTCCAGGGCTCGGTGCAGGGCGCGGCCGTCAAGCTGGCCGCCGAGGAGTCGTGGGTGCTGGGCGTGCGCAACGATATCAAGCTCAAGGATATCGCGGGCGCCGAACTCAGCGACCGTGTCCGGCGCCTGTACCTGGAAGACTATGTCAAGACCTGGGACAGCTACCTGGCCGATGTCAGGCTGGTCAAACTGCAGGGCGTATCCGCCAGTCTCGAGGCGGCCCGGGTGCTGGCTGCGGTGGATTCGCCGCTGGCCGCCTATCTGCGTGCCGTTGCGAAAGAGACCACCCTGGTTCCGCCGGCCGGCCAGGCCAATCAAAGCCTGGTGGGCAAACTGGCCGACCAGGCGGCCAAGAGCAAGGACGAAATGGCCAAGCTGGCAGGTGTGCAGCCGGCACCGGAGGCGGCTGCGAATGGCCCGATCGAGCGTATCGTCGACGACCATTTCGCCCCCATGAACCGGCTGGTCCAGGGCACGCCGGCGCCGATCGACGAAGTGCTGAAGTTGTTCGGCGAGGTGTACGCCCAACTGCAGGCGGTTGACTCGGCGCAGAAGAGCAAGTCGCCGCCGCCGCCGCCGGCCGGTGCGGACAAGGTGAAGGCGGCCGCGGGAACACAGCCCGAGCCGATCCGCAGCATGCTGGCCACACTCGCCGACGCCGGCGTCAAGGGCAGCCGCGAGGGCGAACGGGAAGTGATGACCGGCGAGCTCAAGCCGGTATTCGATTTCTGCAACCGCGCCATCACCAACCGGTACCCGTTCGCCGCGGGCTCCAAGGCCGATGTGATGCCGGACGATTTCGGCCAATTGTTCGGCGCCGGCGGCATGCTCGACGAGTTCTACCAGCGCCGGCTCGCCACGATGGTCGACACCGGTACCAATCCGTGGCGCTACAAGCCGCTGGCCGATGGCGCCAAGCCGACCGGTTCGGCGGCGCTGGCCGAGTTCCAGCGTGCGGCGCGCATACGCGAGGGGTTCTTCCGCGGCGGCGGCAAGACGCCGGGGTTCCGACTCGAGATCCGCGCGCTTGAAATGCAGGATGGCCTCAAGGAGTTGTCGCTCGATGTCGACGGCCAGGTGCTGAAATTCGTCGCTGGAAATACCAACACGGCGGTGGTGAACTGGCCCAGCCAGAAGCTTGGGTCGCAAATCAAGTTGACTGCCACACCGGCCGTTGCGGCGCTCAGTTTCGACGGCCCGTGGGCGCTGTTTCGCCTGTTCGACCGGTTTGAAGTGCAGCCTTCCGCGCAACCCGAAAAGTTCACCGTGCTGGTGAACCTGGAGGGCAAAAGGGCGCGGCTGGAGGTCATCGCCAACAGCGTGATCAACCCGTTTCGCATGCGCGAGATCCAGCAGTTCCGCTGTCCTGGAGCGTTATGAACGTGCGCGAGCCGGGGGTGGCCCAGCATGCCGTCGGGTGGCATGGCAAGCTGCCCACGGTGGGCGATTTCGCGACCCGCCGCCTGGACGGCAACTTTGTCGGCGCCTGGGACGACTGGCTCTCGGCCGGGTTGGCGCGCCTGCGCGCCGACGACCCGCAGCACTGGCTCGAAGCCTACCTGGCCAGCCCTACCTGGCGCTTCGTGCTGACGCCCGGGTTCCTGCCGGCACCACTGCATGCCGCCAGCTGGACCGGTGTCGTGATGCCGTCGGTGGACCGCGTAGGTCGGTACTATCCCTTGACGCTGGCGGCCCCGCTGCCGGCTATTCCGGCCAGGGCCGAGGGGCAGGGCGCGTTGTGGTCCTGGTTGCAATGTCTGGAAGACGCCGCCGTCGATGCGTTGCAGGAGGACTGGTCGATCGATGCACTCGAGGCGGAACTGCTGCGCCTCGGTCCGCCACCTGCGCCGGGGCCGGCGGCTGCCGATACGGGCCATGGCCAGTCAGCCGGGGCCCATGACACCTCGGCGCCGGTGTCGATGGAGTCGTTCTTTGCGGTTGTCGCGTCCGCGCCGCCGGGGCGCGCGGGGCAAGGGCGCTGTGTCTGGTACAGCGAGGCCGATATTTCGGCTCCCAGGCTGCTGTGTTCCACCGCGCTCGACGACTCGATCCTGCGACTCTGGGTCGACCAGCGGTTTTGATCGCGGCGTGCCGCCGGAGCGGTGCCCCAACTCGCACTCGGGCTGCTAGATCGAAAAGATCTTGCCCGGGTTCATGATGTTGTGCGGGTCGAGCGCGCGTTTGATGGTGCGCATCATCTCGACTGCACCGGTGCCGGCCTCGGTCACCAGGAAGTCCATCTTGTGCAGGCCGACACCGTGTTCGCCGGTGCAGGTGCCGTCGAGCCGCAACGCCCGCGCCACCAGCTGGTGGTTGAGCTTTTCGGCGATCTCGCGTTCCTGCGGCTGCGCCGGATCGAGCAGGTATCCGAAGTGGAA
>JANLQZ010000830.1:0-2612 GCA_031368125.1 Betaproteobacteria bacterium | reverse complement strand
GTGGCGATGGAGGCAATGGAGCCCGACGCCAACCAGCGCGAGTTTCTGTACCAGCACGACATGGGGGTGGTGCGTATCCGCCGCCGCTGGAAGGCGCTGGCGAACCAACAGCTGGAAAAGACGGCACAAAAGAACTGAAATGACAACGACCCTGAACGCGTTGGTCCACACGCTGCGCTTCGAGGCCGAGGACGTCATCGGCATCGAGCTGCGGCCGGTGGACGACGTCGAGTTCCCTGCGTTCGAAGCCGGCTCGCACATCGACCTGCAACTGCCGGTCGGCTTGTTGCGCCGTTATTCACTGACGAACCCGCCCGGTGAACGGCATCGTTACGTGATCGCGGTGCTCAAGGACCGGGCCACCCGCGGCGGCTCGCGCTGGCTGCACGAGCAGCTGCGCGTGGGCACACGCCTGACCATCAGCGCGCCACGCAACAACTTCAAGTTGCACGAGGACGCCGGTCACACGGTGCTGGTGGCGGGCGGCATCGGCGTCACACCGATCCTGTGCATGGGCCGGCGCCTGCAACAGCTGGCTCGCTCGTTCGAGCTGTTGGCCTTTGCCAGGTCGCGCAAGAGCGCGGCCTTCATGGCCGAGCTCGATGCACTCGGCGCGCCGGTGCATTGGCATTTCGATGCCGAGCAGGGCGGCCCGCCCGACCTGAAGGCGCTGCTGGCGGCGCGATCGGCCCGGCCCGACACCCGTTACTACGCCTGCGGTCCCGGCGTGATGCTCGACAGTTTCGAGAAAATCTGCGCCGAGCTCGGTTATGCCAACGCCCACATCGAACGCTTCACGGCGGTGGAAGTGGCCGCCGCCACCGACGCGAAACAGAGCTATACCGTGGAGCTCAAGCGCTCGGGCAAGCTGATCACCGTCACTCCCGAACAGTCACTGCTGGCGGCCCTGCGCGCCTGCGGGGTCGAGCCCAACACCAGCTGCGAGGAAGGCGTCTGCGGCTCGTGCGAAACCAGCGTGCTCGAAGGCACGCCCGATCACCGCGACTCGGTGCTCAGCGCCGCCGAACACGCAACCAACAAGGTCATGATGGTCTGCGTGGGGGGTTGCAAGAGCGCGCGGCTGGTGTTGGATATTTGAGTCGCATGCTGCGGTTGGTAGCACTTTGTTGCGGCACGCAGCAATTTTGCCATTTGGCTTTTCAGCCTCTTTCCGCAGGAGTAAACTGAACCGATGGAAAACGTCGACAGCATCATTCTTGAACACTTGCGTCACATGCGCGAGAAAATTGACCTGATTGCGGGCGATATGCGGGAGGTGAAACACCGGCTCGCGACCGTCGAGGCGACGCAAGGGACAATCTTGCAACACACAGGCCATCTGGCGTCCAGCATCGCACAGCAGCAAGTGGGCTTCGACCGGATGTCTGAGCGCATCGAACGCATTGAAAAGCGCTTGCAGTTGGCGAACGCCTGAAATCTCGGCGATCTGTGCCGACGCGGTAGCCCGGTCGCGCCTGACGCCCGTGCGGCGCGCCGAAAGTCGTCAGCAAATGAAGCCGCTTAGGACATCAGCACGCCGCCCACGCCAAGCTGGAACAAGACCAGTTCCTGCCGCTGGCCGAGCGGATCCTCGGGCGCGACAGCGCAGAGATGGCGGCCCTGGGTCTGTCGCTGCACATGCGGCATGTGGTGCGCGATTGGCGCCGGCACGGCATCAGCGGCTCCTGACTGCGCCAGCTCGCGCGGTCCGCGGTTCAAACGCCTGGGAACGAACCCCCGTCGAGCAATAAGTTCTGCCCGTTGATATAACCGGCGTGCACGCTGCACAGGTAGGCGCAGGTGTTGCCCAACTCCTCAGGTCGGCCCAGACGGCGGGCTGGGTGCTTGGCGATGCGCGCGGCCCGCACCGCCTCGGGCGTCAGACCCTCGCTCCTGGCCTGCGCCGCAAAGTTGCCGGCCAGGCGCGCCGTGTCGAAGGTGCCCGGCAACAGGTTGTTGATGGTCACGCCCCGGCCGACGGTGCTGCGCGCCAGGCCGGCGACAAAACCGGTCAGGCCGGCACGCGCGCCATTGGACAGGCCCAGGCCGTCGACGGGCGCCTTCACCGCACTCGAGGTGATGTTGACGATACGTCCGAAGCCGCGCGCCATCATGCCATCCACCGTCGCCTTGATCAGTTCGATCGGGGCCAGCATGTTGGCGTCCAGCGCCTGGATCCAGGTGTCGCGGTCCCATTGGCGGAAGTCGCCCGGCGCCGGCCCTGCCGCGTTGGTCACCAGGATATCGAAGTCCTGGTGCGACGCGAAGATACGCGCGCGGCCCTCGACGGTGGTTACATCGGCCGCCACCCAGTCCACCTGACCGCCACCCAACGCCGCCAGCCGGTCGGCGGCGTCCACCAGCGGGCCTTCTGTCCGCGCGACGATGACCACATGCACACCCTCTTGCACCAGCGCCTGCGCGCAGGCATGACCCAGCCCCGCGCTGGCGCCGCAGACCAGCGCTTTTCTTCCGGCAATACCCAGGTCCATCGTGTGGTCCTCAGTCGGTGGCAAGCGGTGGGCCGATGTGCATCACACCAACCCGGCCCAGGGCAGCGGCGATTCGTTGGTGCCCCAGTAATAACTCTTTTGCGTCATGTATTCGGCGAT
>JANLQZ010000826.1:0-2423 GCA_031368125.1 Betaproteobacteria bacterium | reverse complement strand
CAGGGTCTTGGGCACCTCGGTGCGGCCGGGGAAGATGTCGGTCGGGAGCTTGGCTCTAAAGGTGCGCACGATGGTGCGGATCTGGTCGGGCGTCTGCACGGCGCGGTCCAGCGCGTCGGCGTCGTAGGCCATGTCTTCGTCGAGCTGCTCCCAGCGCGTCTTGCGGGTGAGGCGGTCGCGGTAACCCACCGAATAACCGGCCTCCACCTGGCTGCCGTGTTCGCTCACCTGGGTGCGGATGCGGTAGACGTCGTAGTTCACGTTCACGCCATCGGCCACGGCCTGGGGGTGGCCGTACTCCATCACCAGGTTCTGGTTGAAGAAACCGAAAGTCTGCTTGGACGGGGTGGCGGTCAGGCCGATCAGATAGGCGTCGAAATATTCCAGCACCTGGCGCCACAGGTTGTAGATGCTGCGGTGGGCCTCGTCGGTGACGATCACGTCGAAGGTCTCGATCGGGATGGCCGGGTTGTAGGTGATGGGCTCCGGCTTGGCGAACAGCCGGCCCAGGCCATCGACGCTTTGCTCGTCGTCCTCGGGTGCCAGCTCGCGGCCCTTGAGCATGCTGAACAGGCGTTGGATGGTGCAGATGGTCACCCGGGCCGTGGTGTCGAGTTGGTTGCTCTGCAGGTGCTGCACGATGTATTCCTCGCCGAACTTGTAGTTGTTGTAGGGCGAGTCGTAGGCGTCGAACTCTTTCTTGGTCTGCCGGCCCAGGTTGCCCCGGTCCACCAGAAACAACACGCGCCGCGCACCGGCGAACTTGATCAGGCGGTAGATCTGGCTGATGGCGGTGAAGGTCTTGCCGCTGCCCGTGGCCATCTGGATCAGCGCGCGCGGCTTGTTGGCCTTGAGCGAGTTCTCCAGGTTGCGGATGGCCTTGATTTGCGCGGCCCACAGGCCTTCTTCGATCAACGGCGGCATGGACTGCAAGCGGCCGAGGAACGTGGGTGCGTTGGATCCGGCAGCCGCAGCCGCAAAGCCGGGGCTCATCTCAGAAGCCGTGCCTGGTGCATCAGTACCTGTGCCGCTGTGCACTGCAGCGGCCGACTCCCAGCCCTTGGTGGGCAAGTCTTTCAAGAACGCGGCGAGCGTGTCGGGCCGGTGAAACGCAAACACCGAGCGCGCGCGCGGCTCGGGGTCCAGCCCCTGGGTGAAGTGGGTCTCAACACCGGTGGACTCGTAGCTGAACGGCAAAGGCCGCACCCAGGCCGGCAGCGTGGCGGGCAGGCCCTGGGAATACCGTGCCGACTGAACCTCCACACCGGTGAGCGTGCTGCCCTGCTTCTTGGCCTCGATGACGCCGGCCGCCTTGCCGTTCACATACAGCAGGTAGTCGGCAAACCCGTACCCGGTGGCCAGGGGGAACTCGCGGATCGCCACGCCTTGGGCGGCGTGGATGTTGGCATCCGCCATGTTGCACACCTGCCAGCCAGCGGCCGTGAGCAGCGCGTCGATGGTTTGTCTGGCTCGGGCTTCGGGGGTGGTCATGGGGGCGGGGGCCGAGCCGTGGGTTTTTGCTAACGGCTCAGCGCAAGATCTGGTGGGTTGGCGTCTCGGCGGCCTCCTTGTCGCGAGCCACTGCGGACGCGATCCCCGCGTCCATCTCCGCCACCGACAGGGCCCGCGCTGGTTTGGTAAGCAGCCCGCGCAACGGACTGCTGGTCGCAACTGTCAGCCGCTTGAGAACAATTGTGCCATCCGCTTGCAGGACAACCGAACACTTGTCCGCTGCTTCCAGGCACAGGCGCGCACGAATCGCGCTCGGCGGTGTCAGTCGGCCACGCGACGTGAGGGTGACGCTGATGGGTTTGCCGGACATCTCGGCGAGGGTAACACCACCATGCTGCTACCCGACGCCCGCAAGCGCCGGTCGCCCGATCACCCCCCGAAGAAGAACCGCTCCTCCACTACCTTGCCGTTGGCCACCGTGTACACACCCATCTCGTCCATCTGCATGCGGGCGCCGCCCTTGGGTGTCACGTCCATCTGGAAGCGCAGGATGAACTGGTCGCCGTGTACATAGGGGCCTTCGGTCTTGACGCTGTGGATCTCGTGGTTGGCGTACCACCAGGCGCCCTTGGCATCGACGGCGGCGCGGCCCTGAATGCGCGCCATGTCGCCGGGCATGGGTTCACACGACACGATGTCGTCGGACCAGTACTGTTTGCCAGCCTCTTCGAATTTGCCGGCCTTGCACAACGCGGCGAAGGCGGTGGCGAGATCTTGCGTGGTCATGGTCATCTCCTTGGGGTTGGGGAACCGATGGTAGCCATCCTGCCGGCCGTTGGCGACTACTTTTTGCCACTACCTTTTGACGCCCCTTTTTGACGCTACTTCTTGACGCTGTTCCTTGTGACGGTCAGCCCGTCAACGCCGCCAGCGCCTCCAGCCCCACCGGCGGCTGCGACAACCACGCCAGC
>JANLQZ010000817.1:0-8433 GCA_031368125.1 Betaproteobacteria bacterium | reverse complement strand
ACGCGGATGACCCCGCCACCAAACTGGACGGCATCGTGGCCGACCTGACACGGTTTGCCGGCGTCCGCCCCGCCGACGACGACCAGGCGATGCTGGTTCTCATCGCCGAGTAGTGTCGAGCGTCATTGCTCCAGCAACCTGAGGCGTCGAGTTCGATCGACTTGAATCCCCACGCTTGCGTGGTCTTGAGCAGATGCGCCGTACCGCCCGGCCCGTCGGCTTCGCGCGCGCGGTTGTAGAGCGCGATCAGGGTCAGATGCTTCGGGTCGAGCGCGAGCGCGTTGAACATCATCCACAGGTTGTTGCGTTGCCAGATGTCGTAGCCGGGCTTGTCGCCGAGCCAGCGCGGCAGCTCCTTGTCCTGCTGCAGCATCAGCGGCGGCACGCGCTCGCACAGCGACCGGTAACGCTCGACCCAGTCGGGGCCGCCATGCTGCACCGACTCGACCTGGAACTTGGCTTGCGGCAGCGCAAGGTACAGCAGCGTGCGGATGCCCAGCGATGCGCAGACTTCGTGGAACAGGATGTCGGCGCCGCACGCGCCCCCGGCGATCCCGAGCGAGACGCCTCCTTGCGCCAGCATTTCTTCGCGCAACGCCTGCTCGATCATGGCGCGCGCCGTGGCCTGTGCCTGCGCCGTGCGCGGAAACCGCGCCTTGTCCGGCGTGCGGTCCGGCCGGTCGACCATGTGGCCGGTGAAGAGCACCACGCGTGCCGGTCGTTCCTGTGCCGCCGGCATGTCGCCCGCAACGGCGAGCGCCTTGTCGATCGCGCCGAGCGCCGTCTTCACGTTGTCGGGGAGCAGGCCAAGCGACTCGAACAACTCGACGTTCCGGCGCGCGGCGGAAATCGAGAACGGGTCGCTGCGCACGCGCGCCAGCGCTTTCCCGTATTCGTTCTCGATGCGTTTCGGTTTGTCGATGGTCAGGAACAACACGTCGGCACGCGTGAGCGCGGCCCAATCGTCGCTTTCGTCCTGTTTGACACCGAGCACGGAATCGAGCCCCAGTCGCAGGTTCAGGGCGGCCGCGATCCGCTTGCTGCAGGCGTCGCGGTCCGCCATCGCGTTGCGGGCCTTGTCGGGATCGTCGAACGCCGCTTCCCAGGTGTCGGGTTCCGTCTGCGCGAGGGCGCCCTGGATCTTGAGCAGGGCCAGCGCATTGGCGCCGGGATAATAACCGGCCAGATCCTGCGCGTAGGCACTGAGGTACGCCTCCAGTGCGCTGCCAAGATGTGCCGAACCTAACGCGGCGCTGCCGCGTGTGGCCGCCGCAGCGTCGCGCCAGTCGTCGAGCCAGCGTGTCTTGGCATTGCTGCCAAGCAATGAATAAGCCTCGGCGCGGTCGGCAGCAGTCGAGGCGCATTCGAGCGCGCGGCGGATCGCCAGATCGGAGCGTGTGAGCAGATCCTCGCGGTCGGCCGGCGACGCCTTGGCAGCGAGCTTCTGGTAGATCGTGCCCAGCCTCAGGTTGGCCTGCACGTCGGCCGGATCGGCCTTGCGTAATGCCTCGAAAGTCTCACGGGCGCCGGCAAAGGCCTTGAGCTTGAACTGGGCGTTGCCCACCAGGCGCAGTCCCTCGGATTCCCATTCGAA
Organism: Betaproteobacteria bacterium; assembly: GCA_031368125.1. Lineage (GTDB taxonomy): Bacteria > Pseudomonadota > Gammaproteobacteria > Burkholderiales > Burkholderiaceae_C > CAISIP01. The sequence continues at coordinate 6,839 of JANLQZ010000817.1, read as the reverse complement.
GCCCTGGGCCTCCTCGGCCAGCAAGCGCAGGTCGCCACGCCTGCCGCCAGCCTGCGCCAGCCGGACTTCCTCCTGGAAATCGCGCGGCACCGGCATCAGCACGGCGCGGTCATGCGGCTTGAGATTGGGCAACAACTGGAACACCGGGCTGTCCTTGAACCTGGCGTCTGCGTTCAGCGTCGAGCGCAGCGCGGCGGTCAACCCTTCCACGCCGCCCTCGGGGTTGGTGTGGTCATAACTGAAGTAGCGGTCGGTCTGCAGGTCGAACGGGTACCTGGCCTCGGTTCCCGCCGCGCGCAGCAGGAAGGTGTGCTGCTGGCGCAATCCGTGGCGAATGCCGAGTTCGTAGAACACGTTGGCGTTGTGGATCGACACGTCGGCCACCACAAGGTCGGCCGTCACGAGCAGGCGGAACATGTCTTCGCGGATGTTGCCCTGGCGAATGAACTCGCCGGTCGTGCCGCCGTCGATGGCCAGGCCGTACTGCGTGCGTAGCCGCTCCAGCGCCGGCCGGATCAGCGCCCGCTCGACCTGGTCGAAATCGATGCCGTCCTTGCTGCCGAATGGTCGTACGAAAAAAGCGCGCATGGGGTTCCCCGTCGGCCGAGTCGTGTGCCGGCGCGCGCCGGCCGTGCGCCGCCGTGTTGTGCTTGCCGCAAATGGTAGCCGAATCGGCCGTTCGATTCGCGCTTGCGGGGCTGGCCAGCCCCGACACGCGGGCCGCCGGAGAACCACACCCGGTCAAGGTCCGGAGCGCGCCGGGAAGACCGGTTGTGCGTCGCTATTGGATATTTCCCCGACCCGCGCTAAAGTGATCTTGCATGCCTGCGCGGCACGCGTCGAATCCGGTCACACCAGGAAGGGACCCCCAATGCCAAGTTATCGCACGTTCCAGCAACACCTCGACCCGACCTGCAAGCCCAAACGCATCCTGGCCCTCGACGGCGGTGGCATTCGCGGCCTGTTGACGGCGGGAATACTGCAGCGCATCGAGGACATCCTGCGCGCACGTGCCGGCGGCGACCCGAAGTTCCGCCTCTCCGACTACTTCGACCTGATCGGCGGCACGTCGACCGGCTCGATCATCGCCGCCGGCCTGAGCCTGGGCATGAGCGCGCAGGAGGTGCGCGACCATTATTTCGCGCTCGGAGCGGTGACCTTCAAACGCAGCCTGTTCCGCATCGGCGCGATCCGCCAGAAGTACGACGCCAGGAACGTGGAGACGGCGCTCAAGGCGCTGTTCAAGGACCGCACGCTGGCGAGCGGCGATTTCAGGACCGGCCTGATGGTGATGAGCAAACGCATGGATACCGGCAGCCCATGGCCGCTGAGCAACAATCCGGAGGCCAGTTATTTCAAGCTGCGCGGGAATTCGACCACCATTCCCAATGGCGAGTACCCGTTGTGGAAGGTGGTACGCGCCAGCACTGCCGCACCCTATTTCTTCGCGCCGGAGAAGATCACCATCAAGAGCGGCGACGCCAAGCGGGGCTTGAAGGGTGTGGTCGGTGAATTTGTCGACGGTGGCATCAGCACGGCCAACAACCCGGCGCTGGCCCTGGTGTTGATGGCCACCGTCGGGGGTTACAACTTCAACTGGGAAATGGGCGCCGACCAGCTGCTCGTCGTTTCGCTGGGTACCGGTCGCCAGAGCGCGGACGTCGGTGTATCCGAAGGTTTGGCTGCGGTCTCGCTGGCGCATGCGATGCGCGCGCTGGCCTCGATCATGGACGACTGCAGCGACATGGTGGAGACGGTCATGCAGTGGCTCTCGCACAGCCCCACCGCGCGCGACATCGACCGCGAGATCGGCAAGGTCGAACCGGCGCTCGGCGCGGCGCGCCTGAGTTATCTGCGCTACAACGTGAGCTTCGAGGCCGGCTGGTTCCGCGACCATCTTGGACTGGATTGGAAAGATGCGGACGTCAGCGCACTGGCCGCCATGGACAAGCCCGAGAACATGGACAAGCTCCATGCGGTCGGGGTCGCCGCGGGCGCGAAGCTGGTCGACGAAAAGCACTTCCCGGCGGCCTTCGACCTTTGATGACGTCTCACGCGCTGAGACGTCCGGGGTTGTTGCCCGACCCGGCCACCGCAGACCGGCTGCGTGCTGTCACGCCTTCTTGAGGCACTCGCCCATGAAGACCTTGCGGTCGTTGCCCCGCTTGCTGCTGGCCTCGGCATTGCAGGCTTTCATCCTGCTTTGCTGCAGGTCCTTGCCGGCGCCAAGGCAGGTTTTCATGAACCCCTTGCGTTCGTCACCGGTCTTGCCGGTGGCCTCCTTGTTGCACATGGCCATCTTGTTTTGTTGTGGTGTCCTGGCCTTTTCCTGGGCGAGCGCAACTCCAGACGACAGTGCGATGCCGATGGCGAGCAGAGAAAGCAGTTTTTTCATGGTGACTCCTTGAAGTGAGGGTGGACAGCGGGAACCCGGTATCGGAATCCCCGGCGCGCCATGCCGGCCGGTCCTGCGGTTGCGAACAACTCCGGAGCACCGGCCGATCGTGTCGGCGAAGCCATCCTGATGTCGTGTGTCCGGCGTGTCTTCCCCCAGATAGATGACGCTCGCGCCCGCGCCGAGAAAATCCAACAATTCTCCGGTGGCACGCCGAAAGGCAACGAACAGCGCCGGACCTTGTTGCCGGTGTGGGCGCGACGCCGCGGTGTGGCGCGCCCGAACCTGTAGGCCAGCCATGGACGCATCGTCGATGCCGACTTCGCCGTCGAGACCGCCGCGCTGGCCCGCGAGCAAATGCTGCTGCCGGCTGCTGCTGCCATGGTGGCCCGGGCCAACCAGATGCCGCGCCGGGTGCGGGCGTTGCTGCGGGAGTAAACACGCGGCCGCGCGGTGGCAGCCGTCACCATGGTGTGCGTCACGGTGGTGGTTGGGGTGTCCCGCCGGGCGCCGGCGTGATTGCGCTTGCCGGCTTCAATTCCGCCCGCGGTCACGCTTCCCGCGGGCCGGGTTGCGGGGCGGCATGACCAGGCGCGGGTTCACGCTCCAGGTCGGGTTCTCCGCAATGGCGCAGGATCTCGGCGCGCACCGCGTCGCGTAATGCCGCCGCCGCCGCCCAGTCGGTGCCCTGCGGCGCAATCGGCGCGCCAAATGTGACCGATACCGTTGCGCGGCGCGGGTACCAGGTTCCGTCGCGCAGGACCGAGCGCAACCCGCGCAGCGCCACCGGCACCACCGGGATACCGGCCAGCGCAGCGGCCTGGAACGCGCCGGTGCGAAACGGCCGCAGGCCGGTGCGGCGCTCGAGGGTGCCTTCCGCAAACACGATCAGCGACACGCCGCGCTGGGCCGCGGCTGCGAGCTCGCGGGCATGCACGACGCTCGCCGCAACGTCGAAGCGCTCGACGAAAACGGTACCGAAGCCTTCGGCCAGCGTGCGCATGACGAAGTTCGCGCGCAATTCGCGCTTGCCGACAAACGCATGGCCGCGGTATTCGAGCAGCGACAGCAACACCACGGGATCGAGGTAACTGGTGTGGTTGACGGCCAGCACCACCGGCACGTCGCGTGGGAGGTGGTCGAGCCCCTTGGCCACCACCGCGATGCCCGAGCTGCGCAGGAACCAGCCGGCCATCGTGCGCCCGACCTGCCAGCACCGCCGCCCGGGCACCAGCAGCGCGGCCGCGAAGACGACCGGGAACTGTACGCCGAACGCCAGATAGGCGCGCGCCGCAAAAAGCAGGCTGGACGCGGCCCGCAGCGCGCGCCGCAGCTGCGGCGCAGCGCTGGCGAGCAGCAGGCGCGCAAATTGCCGCCAGACCGCCGCGCGCCGTGTCGACCCGTACCCGTGCTCGTAGATCTCGCGCGCCGCGACGCGTCGGATCTTGCCGCTCGAGGTCTTCGGCACCGACCCCGGGGGCGCCAGCACGATGTCGTCGGCCGGCTCGCCGATGATGTGCACCGCGAGCGCGTTGATCGCGTGTTTCAAGGCGTCCTGGCGCGTATCGTCGCGCACCCGCAGCTCGGCCAGCACCACGAGGCGCTCGGTGCCGGTCGCTGGGTCGCGGCTGCCGAACACCGCGACGCAGCCGCGCCGGATGGCGGGGTGGCCTCCCACCGCCTGCTCCAGTTCGTAGGGGCTGATGTTGCGGCCGGCGCGGATGATGATGTCCTTCTCGCGGCCGGTGACAAACAGCGTGCCGTCGCGCAGGTAGGCGCGGTCACCGGTGTTGACCCACGCACCGTCGAACAGGCCGTGGGTCGCCTTGGGGTTGTGGTAATAACCCGAACTGGCGGAGGGGCCGCGGAACTGGAGCAGGCCTTCGTGCCCGTCGGCCAGTTCCAGGCCCATCGCGTCCACCACCCGCAGGTCGTGGCCGGCGAACGCCTTGCCGCAACCGACGACCTGCAGCGGCGCCGGGTCGCCGGGCGGCGCGGCCACCGCCTCGCCGCTGCGCGTGAACCGGTCGCGGTCGAGCGTGTCCAGCTGCCACGGTTCGGACGGAGGCGTCACGGCCAGCCCGACCGTGCATTCGGCCAGGCCGTAGACCGGCGACATCGCGTTGGCGCGCAGGCCCCAGCGCGCGAACTTCTGCGAAAAGGCGGTCATGGTCTGGGCGCTCACCGGCTCCGCGCCGTTGAAGGCAAAACGCCAGCAGGACAGGTCGACGCCCTCCATTTGCTCCTCGGGGATGCGGCGCAGGCACAACTCGTAGCAGAAGTTCGGACCACCCGAGAGCGTGCCGCGGTGGCGGTGGATGGCCTGCAGCCAGCTGCTCGGGCGCGCCAGGAACGCCAACGGCGACATCAACACGACCGGAAAGCCGAAGTACATGGTGGCGAAGCAGCCGCCGACCAGACCCATGTCGTGGTACAGCGGCAGCCAGCTGACGAACACGTCGGCCTGGGTGGCGCCGAGTGCGGCCCCGGCCGCCGCCACATTGGCGAGGATGTTGGCGTGCGTCAGCACCACGCCTTTGGGCTCGCCGGTCGAACCCGAGGTGTATTGCAGGAATGCGATATCCCCGCTTTGGCCGTGCACTGGCGCGAAAGCCGCGCCCGGCCCTTCGAGATCCGCCGGAACCAGCACCGCGCGCAGCGATTCGACCTGGGCCCGCAGCAGGTAGGCGAGTGGCTTCGCCTCCGGCACCGTGACGATCATGCTGGCGCCGGCGCTGCGCAGGATGCCGACATGGCGCGTCATGTGGTCCTGGATCGTCGCCAGGCGCGCCGGTGGATACAGCGGCACCGGCACGCCGCCGGCCAGCATCACGCCGTAGAAGGCATACAGGTATTCCTTGCAGGTCGGCAGCATGATCGCCACCATCTGCCCGGGTGCCAGCCCGGACTGCGTCAGGCGCGCGGCGTAGCCCAGTGCGTTGTCCCACAGCTGCCGGTAGGTGATCGGGTGCTCCGCGCCTTCTTCATACAGGTACACCGTCAGCCGGTCGGGCTGGTGCGCCACGTGGTACAGCAGCGCTTCGGTGAGTGTTGGCGCGTGCACCGGCGGGGGCACGCCGCCACCTTGCGCGGGACGCGCGCTCGCAGCACCCGCGGCGTGCGCCGGCTGCCCGGCGCCAGACAACACGAACCGCAGCAGGTCGCGTGGTGTCTCGGCAGTCGCCAGCGCCCGCTCCGGCAGGCTGGTTTGAAACACCTTCTCCAGGCGCAGGACCAGCTCCACACGGGCGAGGCTGTCCAGGCCCAGATCCTTCTCGAGCGACGCGTCCAGCGCCACCCGCGGCTCCATGTGGGGACGTGCCTCGCGCGCCACTGCCGCGACGACGTCGAGCAGCGCCGCGGCGTCGATCGGCAGCGGCGTGGTGTGTTGCGGGATCGGGTCCATCGGAGTTGCCGGCCTGCGCTCGAGGGTCCACCAGGGGCGACGCGGCGTTGGCTCAGTACACCACCGGCAACGCGCTGAGCCCGCGCAGCGTCGACGAATCGCGCCACTGCGTCGGCGTGGCAGTCAACTCGGCGCGCGGCATGCGCCGCAGGAACGTGGCGATGGCCATCTCAGCCTCGATGCGCGCCAGTGGTGCGCCGAGGCAGAAGTGGATGCCATGACCGAAAGCGACATGGTTGCAATCGCGCCGCCGGACGTCCAGCCGGTCCGGGTCCGCGAACTGCCCCGGATCGCGGTTGGCGGCTCCAATGGCAGCCACCACCAGCGAGTGGCGCGGAATCGTCTTGCCGCCGATTTCCACGTCGACCCTGGTGACGCGCGCGGTGCGTTGCACCGGGCTGTCGTAGCGCAGCAGTTCCTCGACCGCACCCGGAATCAGCGCCGGGTCGTTGCGCAGGATGTCCAGCTGCCCGGGATGCCGCAGCAGCGCCAGCAGGCCGTTGCCGATCAGGTTCACCGTGGTCTCGTGTCCGGCGATGAACAGCAGCACGCAGGTGGCGAGCAGTTCATCCTCGCTCAGGCGGTCGCCGCCATCGTCCTCGGCGGTGATCAGCCGGCTCAGCAGATCCTGCCGCGGCTCGCTGCGCCGCGCCGGCAGCAGGCCGCGGAAGTACTCGCCCAGCGCATGGCGTGCCGCGCGACCGCGCCGCACGATGTCCCGGTCCGACTCCAGACCCAGCGCATCGAGACTGTGCGTGATGTCCGACGTCCACTGCCGCAACGTGTCGATATCCGTGGCCGGCACACCGAGCATTTCGCAGATCACCGTGACCGGCAGCGGATAGGCGAGGTCGGCGATCACGTCCATGGCGCGGGCGTCCTGCACGCGGTCGAGCAGCTGATCGACGATCTGCTGGACGCGCGGGCGCATGGCCTGCACGACGCGGCTGGTGAAGGCCTTGCTCACCAATGCGCGCAGACGGGTGTGCGCGGGCGGGTCGCGAAAGACCATCGGCCGTGGCACGCGTTGCGAGTCCT
>JANLQZ010000852.1:0-2263 GCA_031368125.1 Betaproteobacteria bacterium | reverse complement strand
GGACACGCGCTCGATGCCGGTACCGACAAACGCCTTCTCGGGACGCAACACCGGCACCGCCTGGCGCTGCATGTTGGCGCCCATCAAGGCGCGGTTGGCGTCGTCGTGCTCGAGGAACGGAACCAGCGAGGCGGCCACCGACACGATCTGCGCCGGCGATACGTCCATGTACTGCACGCGCTCGGCCCCGACCAGGATCGACTCGCCCTTTTCGCGCGCCGACACCAGGTCGCCGGTCAGCTTGCCGGCCTTGTCCAGCGCCGCATTGGCCTGGGCAATAACGTACTTGCCTTCTTCGATCGCCGACAGATAGTCGATCTGCATCGTCACCGTGCTGTCGACCACCCGGCGGTAGGGCGTCTCGATGAACCCGTATTCATTGAGGCGCGCATACAGGGCGAGAGAGTTGATCAGGCCGATGTTCGGGCCTTCAGGCGTCTCGATCGGGCACACGCGCCCGTAATGGGTGACGTGTACGTCGCGCACCTCGAAGCCGGCGCGTTCACGCGTCAGGCCGCCCGGGCCGAGGGCCGAGACACGGCGCTTGTGCGTGATCTCGGACAACGGGTTGGTCTGGTCCATGAACTGCGACAGCTGCGACGCGCCGAAGAACTCCTTGAGCGCGGCGGAGATCGGCTTGCTGTTGATCAGGTCGTGCGGCATCAGGGGTTCCTGCTCCGCCTGGCCGAGGCGTTCCTTGACCGCCTTCTCGATCCGTGCCAGGCCGGTGCGGTACTGGTTCTCGGCCAGTTCGCCGACACAACGCACGCGCCGGTTGCCCAGGTGGTCGATGTCGTCGACTTCGCCGCGGCCGTTGCGCAGATCCACCAGAATCTTGACCACCGACAGGATGTCTTCGTTGGCCAGCACCATCGGGCCGGTCGACTCGGTGCGACCCATCTTGGCGTTGAACTTCATGCGGCCCACGCGCGACAGGTCGTAGGTGTCGGGGTTGTAGAACAGGCGCTGGAACAGGGCCTGCACCGCGTCCTCGGTCGGCGGCTCGCCGGGGCGCATCATGCGGTAGATCGCCACGCGGGCGGCAAACTCGTCCACCGTCTCGTCGCTGCGCAGGGTTTGCGAGATGTACGCGCCCTGGTCGAGTTCGTTGGTATAGATGCACTGCAGGTCCTGCACGCCGGCAGCGCGCAGTTTCTTGAGCAGCGCCTCGGTCAGTTCGTCGTTGGCCTTGGCAATGATCTCGCCGGTTTCGGCGTCGACCACGTTGCGGGCGACGACGCGCCCGACCAGGAAGTCCTCGGGCACGCTGATGTGGGTTGTCGCCGTCTGCTCCATCTCGCGGGTGTGGCGCGCGGTCACGCGCTTGTCCTTGGCCACCACCACCTTGCCGCTCTTGTCGGTGATGTCGAAACGCGCCACTTCGCCCCGCAGCCGCTCGGCCACGAACTCCATCTGCGCGCCACTGTCCATCAGGCGGAAGTTGTCGTTGACGAAGAAGTTCGCCAGGATCGACTCCGGATTCAGTCCGATCGCCTTGAGCAGGATCGTGACCGGCATCTTGCGCCGGCGGTCAACGCGGAAATACAGGATGTCCTTGGGGTCGAACTCGAAGTCGAGCCACGAACCGCGGTAGGGAATGATGCGGGCCGAGAACAGCAGCTTGCCCGAGCTGTGGGTCTTGCCCTTGTCGTGCTCGAAAAACACGCCGGGCGAGCGGTGCAACTGGGACACGATCACGCGTTCGGTCCCGTTGATGATGAAGGATCCCTTGCCGGTCATCAGGGGCACTTCGCCCATGTAGACCTCCTGCTCCTTGACCTCCTTGACGACCTTGTTCTGCGAGGTCGACGACTCGCGGTCGTAAATGATCAACTGCACCTTGGCGCGCACGGCAGAGGCGAAGGTCAGGCCCCGGGTCTGGCATTCGCGCACGTCGAAGGCGGGTTTCGCGAGGTTGTATTCCAGGAATTTCATCTCGACAAAACCGTTGTGCGAGACGATCGGGAACGCCGCGTCGAAAGCCGCCTGCAATCCCTCGACGGTCCGCTTCTTGGGCCCTACGTCGGCCTGGAGAAATGCGGTGTAGGCATCCTTTTGCATCTGCAAGAGGTAGGGGATTTCGAGCACGCTGTCGCGATTTCCAAAACTTTTGCGAATTCGTTTGCGTTCGGTGTATGTGTAAGCCATGAGATCTCCGGGGCAAAGACTTGGGAATCCTGGTGGTCCTGCACTGTGGCGCCGCGCATCACGCGCGGCAGGCTTGGTGATTGGCCACTACCAATCATTGGCGGACGGTTGCACA